>WRMM01000016.1 GCA_009777135.1 Candidatus Fibrimonadales bacterium | reverse complement strand
ACGTAGCTCAACACGCCAAGAAGCTCCTTGATTTCGGGGTCGTCTATGGCAAGATGGTAATCTTTGATTTTCTCGCCATCGCCAACGAAGTTGGCTTGCTCGAAAATGGATAACAGCTTTTCGAGCCTCGTGTTGAGGCTCGGCTTTATTTTTTTTGTTTGAATGAAATAGGCACGGTGCGTTAGCTGAGAAACGAAAGAATGACGTATCGCCAGTTTCTCATTTGTTGTTAAATCGCGGCAATCGGGGATAGCGGCGAAGGCGGGGGAATCGACCGATTTCAAATCGAAGCCTAGTATGTATATGGATATTATAGGAAGCTTGGATTTCGTGTACTGCTTGCCCAGATACCTTTTGAAGCGATAGACATCAGCTAAATCCCTAGCCTTCTGCATTTCTATTATCACAAGCTTCTCGCCTTCTTCTTTGGTCGCTATGGTTGCGGTGAAGTCCATCTGGAAGAGGGTGAGCTTATCCGAGTCGTCCTTTGTGTCTGTGAACTCAGGCGTGCCCGGAACGAGCGACAGCACATCGCAGCCGAGAATGGTACCAATGAGGAATTTCGCGACCCTGTTGTTTTCAAGGAGCCGCTTAAATGTCACATCATAAATGGGATTGGCAATGAGCATAAGGAATAATTTAGAAAATTAACTGTAATCATAATATTCGCCCACTTCCACATCTTCTAGAATTGCAATGGCATCATCTGCGAGTATTGCCGCCGAGCAGTAAAGCGATAGCAAATACGAAGCTAAGCCTTTGCTGTCAATGCCTCTCAAACGCACGGAAAGCCCTCTTGAATGTTCGTTTTGCAAATTGCTCTGATGCAATCCGATTACTCCGCGTTTTGCTTCGCCAGTGCGAACAAGCAGAATATTTGTTTTGCCGCGCTTGGGATTGGGGTTTTTCACGCCGTCCACAAGCAGCTTGTCGGTTGGCACAAGGGGTATGCCACGCCACAAAATAAATGTTCCGCCATAAAGGTTAATGGTAGAAGGGGGAACGCCTCGCCTTGTGCACTCGCGCTGAAATGCGGCTATGGCTCGCGGGTGCGCTAAAAAGAAAGATGGCTCTTTCCACACTTTGGAAATCAGTTCGTCCAAATCGTCTGGCGTTGGCCGCCCGTCTCTTATGGGCGTTATGCGCTGCCGCTCCGCAACGTTTTTGAGCAAACCGTAATCGTCGTTGTTGATTATCTGGCTTTCTTGGCGTTCTCTCAAGCTTTCAATAGCCAAGGCAAGCTGTTCATTGGTTTGGTCAAAAGGCGAAGAAAAAACATCAGCCACTGCGGTATCTACGTTGATTATCGTGGATATTGAGTTTAGAATATATTCTCTGGGTTTTTGCTGGTATTCAACAAAGCCTTCTGGAATTTCTACGCTCTTTTTTTCGGAAGAGCACAAAATGTCAAGCGGCGTTTCGCCTTCCACCACCTTGTTCACGCGGTATATGCCGGATTCCAGCCCTTTAAATTCCAGAAAGCGGGTAAGCCATCTGGGTGTGATGGAACCAAACTGCGGCGGCGTTTTTGCAATATCCGCGAGTTGGTAGGCTTGTGTTTTGCTCAGTGCATTCAGCTCTGTTGACATGGGTAGTTCTCCTGTTTTAAAGTGCTGACGCAAAATTTAGAAAGGCTTATTTTGAATTGGCAAGCGGGTTATTTTTGAGGGAAAGTGTCCGTTTTTTAGGGTGTGTGTCTGTGTGGTGTCTGTGCTGGCGAAACAAGATAGTAAATTTTTTTTCTACATTCTATCCCAATGATACTAGTTCGCTATGTGCTTAAAGAACACATTGCCCCGTTTTTTGCGGCGCTTTTCGTGACTACGTTTTTGTTTGTAATAAACTTTTTGGTAGAGGTGCTGGATAAAATTCTCTCAAAAGGGATTCCTGCGCCAATTGTTTTGGAAATTTTTGCCCTCAATGTGGTTTGGATGGTTGGGCTTGCCGCACCCATGTCTGTGCTAGCCGCTACTCTTATGACTTTTGGCAGGATGTCTGCCGATAGGGAAATTACGGCAATGCAGGCTGCAGGAATTTCACCGCTCTCGCTTATGAGGCCCGTTCTAATATTTTCTGCATTGCTTATGGTGCTTTTGATTATTTTCAACAACTGGCTTTTGCCAGAAGCAAATTACCGCAGTGCCATGCTAATGCAATCCATAAGCCGCAAAAGACCGCATGCCATGATAGACGAGGGAAAGCTCATAAACCAATTCCCTGGGATTCAGCTTTGGGTTTCGCGCATAGATAATCAAAATGCCATGCTTTACGGCATAAGGATTTTTGAGATTGGCGGAACTTATCCCCGAGTGATAATGGCAGACAGCGCTTCCATGGAATATGTGGACATGGGCGCAACTTTGATGCTCAATTTGAAAAGCGGCGAGAACCACTTTGTTGACCCCAAAGACCCCGACCGATATTTTAGAATTCGCTTTGCAAATCAAGATTTTGCCGTGCAGAATGTTGATGACCGATTTGAGCGCACAGACAAAAAAACTCGCGGTTTTCGCGAAATGCCCATAGAAGATATGATTGAAGCGGTTGAAGAAAGCAAAAACGATATGCAAAAATTGATAGCGGATTTTATACCGCGCGTTTGGAAAAATGCTGATGATTTAATTACTGTTCTTAAAAACGATACAATTTTGCCAGAAGGCTTGAGAAGCAAAGAAATTCCGTTGGATAAGCAAAAACGCAGCAAGACCGCTCAAATTGTTAAGCAAGAAGAAACAGAGATTTTAACGCAAGTAAACCGAATGGAAACAAGGCGCGAAAACTTTCTTAGGCAAATTGCTCAATACAAGGTTGAAATCCACAAAAAAATAAGCACCGCCGTGGCCTGCATAATATTTGCCCTTATAGGCGCTCCGCTTGGCATAATTGCAAAACGGGGCGGCATTGGTCCCGGCACGGTTTATAGCCTTGGATTTTTCACCATTTACTGGGTATGTTTGATTGGCGGAGAGAATTTGGCCGCCCGTTTGATAATTTCGCCAGAAATTTCAATGTGGGCTTGCAATGCGTTGATTGGAACAATCGGTTTATTTTTAACATGGCGGGTTGCAAAGCGATGAAGTTTTCCCTGTACCTTCTTGGAAATTTTTTAAAATCCTTTGCCTTAATATCTGTGGGCAGCGTTATTTTTTTTATAATAATAGATTTTGTTGGCAATATAAGAATGTGGCTTTCAAAGGGGATGGATCAGGTAGCGGAATATTACTTGAATTATTTGCCATATATAATATATTTGGTTTCGCCTGTTGCAGTGATGTTAACCGCTATAGCCAGCATTGGCGCATTGGCAAGGTATTTGGAAATTTCTGCAATGCAAGGGGCAGGCAGAAGCCCTTTCAGAATACTTTTGCCAGTTCTTATGACCGGCATGGTTATAACAGCGTTGCTTTTTGCAATTGGCGAAACAATTTTGCCAGATTCAAATTACCGCCGCTTAGAAATTATGGAGACGAGAATTGAGCAGCGAAAGAACCCGAGAATAAAGGAAAAAAATCAGTTTGTATTTATAGGTTCCGATCATTCGGATTGGTATTTTAGGTACTACAATGGCATAACAAGAAAGGGCGATCAGGTTTCCATTGTTTTGCAAAATAATGGCAAACCGATTGCTCGCTACGATGCTAGAAAAATTGAATGGAGCGATACCTCTTCTTCTTGGGTTTTATCAAATGGCTGGGCAAGGTTTTTTGCTTTGGATGGAAATTTGAGCGCATATAAATTCAAAGTTTTGGATATAGGGGGGCAAACCAGCGTTTTGCCAGAAGATATAATAAATGAGAGGCAAAGCCATGAGGAGATGAGCGCAAAGCAGATAAAACGCAGAATTGAGATTTTGAGACGTAGCGGCGAAGAAACCCAAAAAATGGAAACTCAATGGCATTTTAAATATTCAGGTCCGGTCACGGCTCTTGTAACTTTAATTATAGCCTTATCGCTTTCGCACAAATATCAGCGCGGCGGTGCTTTAAGCCGGCAATTTGGCATTGGCATTATTTTAACTTTCAGTTATTATATAGTTGTTCGAGTGGGTTTGCAAATGGGCGAAAGCGGAATTTTAGACCCATGGCTAGGCGCTTGGATTGGGCATATAATTTACGGCACGGCAGCGCTGGGAATGTTATTGCGGTCGTTCAGGCTGTAGCCAAATTTAACAGGGAGTTTGTGGATGCAGAAAAGAAAACTTAAAATACTAATAGCGTTTTTTGTTCTGTTGCTTGCATTTTTTGCGATATTTCTCAAAAATAATTTCACTGAAATAAAAAATAATTCCACAGAAATGAAAATGCCTTTTGTAGCCTTAAATATAGTATCCAGAACGCAAATTCAAATCACTAGCAATAAAGAATATTTGGAAAATTTAGAAAAACAATCTGGCTTGAACAGGAAGGAAATCAAGAAATTATTTAAGTACCTGTTGAAAAATACAACAAAAGATGAAGTTCGCAAAAATGCAAATAGCGAAATGAGCAAATCATTAAAAGAATTTTGGAGTTTGCCAGATAATAAAAGATTGGATTTTTTTATAATAAATATACTCGCTCCGTATTTAACCATGGCTGTAAATAATTTTGCTGTAAACAATACAGATGAAAAAGAAATCCAAACTGTATTTTCGGAATTATTCAACGTTTCTAAAGATAAAATGAATCCATTAGCTGAATTAACGGAAGGCACATATCGTTATTATTATGGCGGAACTTATAACTTGGGCGACTTATATGAACTGAATGATTATTTGAAAAGCAAAGGTTTTTATTTAGATTATAACTTAAAAAGATCTTATGCAAATATTTTTAAAATAGACCGCGTGATTTGCGCGGATGAGGAATGGAAGCATGGTAAAAAAATAAGTATTTTTCTGTTGAAGCGGATATATCCGAATATTTTGAGGTCTAATTTGCTGGGATATGCTCCGGCTTGGAACAGCGATGTTGTTGTGATGAAAGATTTTTTTTATGATATTGCAAAAGGATATAAAAAGGAATTGAGGGAGAAAATGCCAAAGATGCCGTATAGAGATCCTAGCTATCAATCGCTGTGGTATTCAATGAATTTAAATATTGATCTTGAAAGAGCGAATAGAATCCGCTATGAATTGGCGTATAAAGATTTGAAAGGTCCTTCGCTTTCTGAAATTGAAAGAGATCTTATTATTCAAACCGCTATTCACGAGGCAAAGCATAGAATAGACGAAATTGAAATGCCGAGCATGAGATTAAATCTGGATTTGGAAATATCCGCTTATTTAACAGAGGCTATAGCAGGAGTTTATCCATTTCTTGGATTAAGAAACATCATAGAATGGACAGAAGCATATTATCGCAGCACAAAATATGCAAGGCTTAGATATTTGCTAGCTGAATTATGGATTTTAGCGGATGAGTCTTTGAAGCAGAATTATACGGAAAAGGTTTTAAGAGCAGAATTGATTAAAATTTATGAAAATTACCTCACAATACAAGAGAATGCCAGCTTTATAGATTTAACGGAATTTGAGCAAAGAATGATTCCGATTATATTGCAAGGGCGACTTTAGCGGTCGCTCTTTTTTCACTTCATCAACTTTACAACAAACGCAGTTACCACTAAATTTGCCAAAGCAACATTCAAAAGAATAATCCAGCCAAGGTGCATAACGTGGTCGTAGCGAAAGCGTGGCAAAGTCCAGCGGAGCCAAATCCAAATCCAGCAGAAAATGCTCATCTTAAGCAGCAATGCCAAAACCTGAACCGCAGCCGCTATAACTGCAGCCGCAAACGAATTTGCATTTATAAAATCCGCAAAATAAAACGAAGCTGCTCCTGCAGCTATAAGCGTTGGCACCGCAAGCCATCCAACCGCTTTATACAAATTCCATTCCCTTAGGCGAATAGCTTTATCCGCAGCCTCGCAGTTCTTATACCACTTGGCATAACGATGCATAAGATGCAAAAACGCAAGCGCGCCAAAAGCAAACACTCCGCAAACAATCGCAAGAACCTGAGCGGAATTTTCCCTCAAAGCTTCGGTGCTAACAAAAGGAATGCTGTAGCCTCCCAAAAACAAGGTTGCAAGCAAAGCCGCGTTTATGGCTATGTGCGCATATTCTCCCATATAGAACATGGCAAAACGCATTCCGCTGAACTCAGTGTGAAAACCAGACACAAGCTCAGACTCGCCCTCTGCCACATCAAATGGCGCGCGGCCTGTTTCTGCCACAAGGGCAACCAAAAAAATCACAAAAGCAACGGGCTGCACAAAAATTCCCCAGGCATTAGTCTCCTGCCATGCAACCATATCTTGCAGATTAAAACTCCCAACCAGCATATACATACCTAGCAGGGAAAGCCCCATGGAAATTTCATAGCTTATCATCATGGCTCCGGCGCGCATACCGCCCAAAAGCGCATATTTGGAATTGGAAGCCCAAGAACCTAGCACAGAGCCATAAACGCTGATGGCGCCAAAGGCAAAAAGCAAAAGCACTCCCACGTCCAAATCTAAAATTGAACCGCCAACCTGCACTGCTTGCCCGCCCCAGTCAAAAGCCATAGGTCCAAACCATGGAATAACCGCAGGCGACAAAAACACCACCATAAAAGGAATAGCTGGCGCAAACTTAAACCAAAAGCCATGCGCCTCACGCGGTTCAAACAACTCTTTTGTAAATAATTTTAAACCATCTGCCCCGTTTTGAACTATGCCAAAAAGCCTTATATGCGATAAAAAAGAAAAAAGCGGAATGCCTGTTCTATTAGGTCCCTGCCTATCTTGTATAAAACCTGCTCCACGCCGTTCCAAGGTAATCATAAATAGTATAAAAATAACCGGAACAAAGATAAAACCAAACTTTGCAATTATAATGCACCATTCAATAAACGGCTTCTGCGAAAAAAACGCTGTAAGAGCTTCTAACATTTGGAGTGTAATATAGTAATTTTCTATATTGCCATCATAATGCAAAACTGTTTGTTCTGTAAAATTGCCAACCACGAAATTCCTGCGGAAGTTCTCTATGAAGATGAGCGCGTGATAGCTTTTAAGGATATTGCTCCGCAAGCTCCGGTTCATTTTCTGGCTGTTCCTAAAAAACACATAGAAACAATAATGGATGCAGAAGAAAACGACAAGGAATTGCTTGGGCATTTGCTTTTTTGCGGGCAAAAAATCGCAAAAGAGCAAGGCTGCGAAGAAAAAGGCGCAAGATTCGTAATAAACTGCAAAACAGACGGCGGTCAAACAGTTGGCCACCTGCACTTGCACGTTCTAGGCAAAAAACAACTTTACTGGCCCCCGGGGTAACTTTGCGCACACAAATAATCGTTTTGCATCGTTATGCTTATGGTGATAGCTCTTGGATAGTCAAAGCGCTTAGCCCTGATGTTGGTATTCTTTCGCTTTTGGTAAAGGGAGCAAAGTCTAAAAAGTCGCCGTTCAAAACAGGTATAGATCCTCTTGCGCACAGCGAAATTGAAATTCGCTACGATCGGCACAAAAATTCATCTTTGATTATTCCAAAAGAAGCTGCTCTGCAAAATTATTTTCCAAAAATGCGTTCCAATTTGCAAAGCTTGGCATCTGCGCAACTCATGGCAGAGATTCTGCTAAAACTTGGAAAAGAAAAATCTCATGCCGCAGAAGAATTTAAATGGCTGCTTAACAACTTGAAATACTTAGAGTTAAATGCAATAAAAGAAAATTCTCTCTCGCTTTGGCTGCATGAATTGTGCGACATTCTCGGTTATGCGCCGACGCTTTCCAAATGCGGGCGATGCGGGCAGGAACTTTTGCAAGGACCTGCGGACTTGTGGCCTGCTTTAGGCGGAGCGGTGTGCAAAGTTTGTCTTGGCATTAGAAAATCAAGCTATGACCCTATTTTTTTACAAGAACTTGGCAACTTTGCAAACGGAAAAAGCCACGAAAAGCAAATTTCATGGCAACGCATAGAAAATTTCTTTCTTGGACACCTAAAAAACCACACCGGAGCGCTGGAAAATCTAAGATCATGGGAATGGTTGACCGAAACTAGGAGATTGCTTTGACGAAGTTCAGACAGATGAAGAAAGAGGGGAAATCTATATCAATGGTTACTGTTTATGACGCGGCTTTTGCCAGAATGGCGGAAGCGGCTAAGATTGATATGCTTCTTGTTGGAGACTCCGCTGCCAATGTTATGCTGGGAATGGATAGAACCGCAGACATTTCTATGGAAGCGATGTGCCTATTTACACACGCTGTAAAACGTGGTGCGCCAAATAGTTACATTATTAGCGACATGCCTTTTGGCTCTGACTCAACTCCAGAAAACGCAGTTTGCAATGCAAAAAAATTCTTGGAAGCCGGAGCAAGCGCTGTAAAAATAGAAGGGCTTCCTTTAGATTCGCTAAAAGCCATAAGAGAAGAAGGAATAGATTTGATTGGGCATTTGGGCTTGCTTCCTCAAACCGCAAAAAGTTTTAAACAGGCAGGCGCAAGCGAAGAAGAAGCGGAAAAAATTTTTGAGCAAGCAAAAATTTTAGACAGCCTCAAACCCTGCGCCATAGTCTTGGAACACATTCCAAGCACGCTCGGAAAAAAAATCACATTGGCTATAAACACGCCTACAATCGGTATTGGCGCAGGGAAAGAAACCGATGGGCAAGTCTTGGTTATGCACGACATCTTGTGCATGCATCCATTTAAACTGCCACCCTTTGCAAAAAGTTTTGCAAATTTTTGGGAAGCAGGAGTGAATGCTTTTTGCGATTATAAAAAATGGGTTAGCGAAAAAAAATAAAAAAAATCATTTTTTTGTTGCCAAACGCAAAAAAAAAATCTATATTTGTATTTGACATTCACAAACAAAAAGGAGTATTCCTCATGGCAACAAAAACCGTTATTAAAAAACCTGCAGCAGCAGCGAAGCCCGCAGCTAAAAAAGCAGCAGCAAAGCCAGTTGCAAAAAAAGCAGCAGCAAAGCCCGCAGCTAAAAAAGTTGTAGCTAAAAAGCCGGTTGCAAAAAAAGCACCTGCTAAAAAAGCTCCTGCTAAAAAAAAATAACGTGAGTTCATGAGCTCCCAACTGCTTTCAGTTGGGGGCTCTTATTATTTTTGCCACAACAATCATCAGCAAAGAAAAAACAAACAAAATCCACTCAATATAATCACCAACCACAGAATAAGGCGTAAAACGAGTTTTCAAAGGCATATCCTGAACTATTATTTTCTGCTCAAGCAGCTCAGTTTTCTCTATTACCCTCCCATTTGGCTCTATAAACGCGCTAATTCCAGTATTTGCGGCTCTAACAACCCCCATTCCGTTCTCAACAGCATGGGAACGCACCAAGTTAAAATGCTGATATGGCGCAATGCTCTTCTTAAACCAGCCATCATTAGTGAGGTTTGCTATGAATTTTGCCCCTTTTCGCTTTGCATCTCTCAAAATACTGCCGTAAATAGCCTCGTAGCATATAAGCGGGCTAAAGTTTCCAGGCTGCCATATAGAAAGGCTGTCTCCAGAAGTAAAATCTCCGCCGCCCAAGTCCACATAGTTGAGTACCGGAAAAATATTATCAAAAGGCAATTTTTCGCTAAAAGGCACAAGACGTATTTTTCGGTATTCTGGAGCAGGCTCATCCAAGCTAAACAAAAAAGCTGAATTATATATTTTGAATTTCTTTTTCTCTCCTCTGAGCCTGTCTCTGTTCAAAACTCCCATCACAATAGCTGTGTTGTTTTCTTCGGCGTATTTTTTCAAAAAAACATATTCTCTTCTGCGGTGGTTTATATAGTCAGGGATTGCGGTTTCTGGAAATAAAATTAGAGCCACGTCCAGAGGGTCTAGAGTTTCAAACAAATCCCAAGTTTGCTTCATAACGGAATCGTAATAATCTTGATTCCATTTTCTTGTTTGAGGAATGCTGGGCTGCATCACTGCTATAGTTATAGCCTCTGTTTCTTCTCTAGCGGTTTTATCTTCATAAGCCATGACTGCAAGGCCGCCAATATAAATGCATGCCGCTAAAATCAACGGAACAAAAGCGAGTTTCTTTTTCTTTTTTAAAAAAGCAGTAACCAAGCACATATTTGATGCAATGATAATCGCTGAGCATCCAAACACTCCAAAGAGCGCAAATACCTGCATAAGCTCAATGCTTCCGCCAAATACAAGCCCAAAAGAAAGCCACGGAAAACTCATATCTCCCTTTGCTCGCAAAGTTTCAATGCCTGCCCAAAAAAGCGAAAAAATAAAAATCAGCGAAGCTTCGCCAAAGCGATCTCTAATTTTTACAAAGACCCATGCGCACAAGAGCGCGTAAAGGCTCAAATAAGCAATGCCCAAAAGAAGCCCGGAATATATAAGAGCTTGCGGTGCTACATCTCCAACATGGTAAAGCCAATACATGCTGACGGCGTGAAAGAAAAAAGAACCGAGATAGCTTGATAGCAAGGCTGCTTTTTTGCTTGCCGTTTTTAAAACATAAAACCAGGGAGCTAGCACTGCAAGGGCTCCAAGCCCAAGCAGATACGGAGGAAAGCATAAAGCCAAAAGTCCCCAGCTAACAAGAGAAAACAAAATGGCTCTGCCTGTGCTCATCTTGCCATCACTTTTCCGAAGACATCCAGTCGGTGCTGTTTTTCATTTTTTCTTCCACAATTTTCAGAATTTTTTCTTCTGCAAGAGAGTCTCCACCCAAAGCACGTTCCAGTTGTTCTCTATAGGAATTCAAATCTTCTGGGGTTTTGCGAGGCTTGGTGTCTGCTGAAAATTTTTCCAAAGTGCCGTTGCATACATCTAAGGCTTCTTGAAAAAGTTTTTGCATAATCAAGCAATTCACATAAGTTCTCCATGTTATAAAATAATAGGAACCCTCCATTGCAACCTCGTATATTTTGCAAGCTTTGGCATACTCGCCTTTATCTGCGTAAAGCTCTGCCATAAGAGAATCTATTCTTGCGCAATGCTTTGGATTATCTTTTTCCCTTTCTTTTATCGTTTCATAAAGATTCAGCGCTTTTGCAAAATAATTGGTGCCGCGCCGCGGTGCCGCGCTTCCATTTTTCTGTTTGTTTGCAAGAGCCGCATAGCAAAGGGCTACATTTCTCCACGAAGAAAAAAAGTAATCCTGCTCCCAATTTATTTCATCGTAAATCTCAAGAGCCTTTGTATAATCCTGCTTTAAGCGATAAATAAAGGCTATGGATTTTTTCGCGGAAATGGAATATGTATTATCCTTTTCCATCTCCGCTATCTTTTCGTAATAAATCAAAGCTTCGTCTAGTCTTCTCATTTGGCATATACAATCCGCAAGGCCTTCAAAAACTTCTCTATTGTAATTTTGAGAGCATTTTCTGTAATAACCTTCCGCATAGTTGAACTTTTTATGGAAACGCAAAATGTTTGCCATGGTAAGGTTCAAAGAAAACGACAAAGGATTTCTGTTCAAATGAGTTTTTGTGAAATTGACAGCCTGCTTTAAATCTCCAGCCCTGCTGTAATTTATGGCTATGGACATCACTGCTCTTTCATTTTCAGGTTCTTTTGCAAGCAATTGCACAAAACATTCATGGGCTTTAAAATAGTCGCCCTTTTCTTGCCAAACCCTGCCCATTGATATAAGCGAGTTAGCATCTCTAGGTTCTTTTTCAAGCAGCTCATTCAAGCATTCAACCGAATCGGAATATTTGCCAAGCTTGCCCAGAATAACGGCGCGCATCTTTTTTGCAGACTGGGATTCCGGCTGTATTTCCAGCAAACGATCTATCACTTCTAGCGCTTTTTCTTGCTCATTGTTTCTGGTTAAGGCAGAAGCCAAGTTGTGCAGAACGCTAATGGAATTATTTGATTTTTTCACAGCCTGTTCAAAGTAAGGAATGCTTACCGGAAATTTCCGCATTTTATAATATATGCGCCCAATAGCATTCTCTATTTCCCAAACTCTATCCGCGCCCTCAAGCTCCCCGGCTTTTTGCAGCATGGCAAGAGCCTTTTCCAAATCTCCGCTTTCCAAAACTTTAGAAGCTTCTTTAAAACTCTGGTGAGCTGGCAGGCTAAGCCTTGTTTCATCTTTTTGGTTTGCTGCATCCATGCTTTCCAAAAGTTTGCGAGCAGCCATGCTTTCAAAAAAGTTTATGGATTTTCGAGCAGAATTTCTGTGCGCAGGATTTTGGTCTATGGATAAAATATAGCGATATACCTTTAACGCAATAGAGAACTTCTGCAGCTTGGAAAGAGCAGTCGCTATTGAATTGAAAAGCGTAAAGCTATAGATGCGTCCTATTTTTCTGGCTCTGTTGTAATGCGAAAACGCTCTGCGATAATTTTTCTCGGAAGATGCAAGCGAGCCAGCTAGCAGATGTCCTTCTGAAGATTCTCCAGACTGCTCAAAAAGTATATCGCAGCAATTCCACGCTTCTTCGTAATTGCCTTGAGCATGGTAAATTGTGCCTTTTAATTTTAAAGCTTTTTCGCTTTTGCTATTTACCTGCTGCAAAATTTTGTCTGCGCACTCCATTGCCTCTGTTAATTTCTTTGAGTGGAAAAGGGTGTAGCCAAGCGATATGAAAACTTTTTCAATATCAGAATTTTGCGGATTTTCATACTTCAGCACATCGCAAAGAATTTCATAAGACTTTTTAAAATCGCGCTGCATTTGCTTAACCACCGCCATTGATGTAAAGCATTTTATGTTATGAGGCCTCAGCGCAAGCGAAGACTGAAAGCAATTGTAAGCATCGTCAAACAAGTTAAGTTCCATATAGGCAATGCCCATATTATACCAAACCCCGGCGACATCATTGTTGGTGCCTCCGCTCGCCTCAGCTGCTTTCAGCGAAAGCTGCAATTCGGTAATGGCGGCTTTCTGTTGATCTGTTCTCAGATACATTAAACCCAAAAGCGAATGAAGCTCAAAAACCTCATTGCCAGGATCTTTGTCTCTCAAATCCAAAATCTCATTTAAGAGCCTTTGGTATTCCCTCGCCCGTTTTTCTCCAGAAAAGCGAGACGCTTCCGTGATATCCAAGGATATACGGGCACACTCTTCTCTGAGTGCAGAAAAAGAATCAAATTCGTAACCTGCATTATCCATATTCGTCACCATTTTTAGTCCCTCCTAATGTTAACTAACAACTAATAGCTAATTTAATAACTAATATCAATTCATTTTTTAATACTAACTAACTTTTGCTCCCCTTTCTTGTTTGTAATTTTATTTTTAGCATTAACCTTAACTACCTTGGGCCGCCAGCTCTTTGCCTCTTCAGGAGTCATTGAAGTATAAGCCACTATTATCACTAAATCATTTTTTTGCACCAAGCGAGCTGCCGCTCCGTTTAAGCAAATGGTGCCATTTTTGCCTTCTATTACGTAAGTCTCGAATCGTTCTCCGTTATTTATATTCAGCACATGGACTTTTTCGTTTAAAAACAGCCCAGCCGCTTTCATAAGCTCCTTGTCTATTGTTATTGACCCCTCATAATCCAAACAAGCATCGGTTACCGTTGCCCTATGGATTTTGCTTTTTAATAATTCTACTAGCATACTATAGTTAATTTAGTAAAAATTTAGGGATAATATATCCATTCTGCGCACTGGCCATTGCAATAATTTTTTCATTGTTTGATATGAATATTTTAGGGTTTTGGGTACAGGGTTCAGAGCTTGGTATAGGAACTCCGTTCAAAATTTTTGGAACGTCTTCGTCTTTGGCTTCTGCAACCTGCCAATTCAAAAGCTCTTGTGGCGGTATTAGCATGTTCGAAGCCTGCTCCACTGAAATGTTCCCTATGGCAAGCCGTCTGATGTTGCCCGCAACGCCATAAGTCCCTAATTTTTCTGCAATGTCTCGCGCCAAGGAGCGAATGTAGGTTCCTTTGGAGCAATGGCAGCAGAGTGAATGCAAAGTATTATTTGAGAGTTGAGAGCAGAGAGTTGAGAGTTGAGAGTTGAGAGTTGAGAGTTGAAAAATATTTATTTTCCGAGGTTTTAGTTCTATGTTTTGACCTTTTAATGCTAGGTCGCTGGCTCGTTTGCCGTTTATTTTGATTGCGCTGAATGCTGGAGGAATTTGCTCTATTTCTCCTATAAATGTTTGCAGAGCATCATTAAGTTCTTCTGCGGTTCTTGCTGCGTTGTTGTCTTGTTTTAATATGTCGCCGGCAGGTTCCAGGGTATCGGTTAGAATTCCCAAATGCAAATCGAATGTATAAATTTTATCTTGAGCTTCAATGTAAGGCAATAATCTTGTGCACTTTCCCACAGCAGCCACTATCAACCCGCTTGCCGCCATGTCTAAAGTGCCGGCATGGCCAACGCGCTTTGTGCCAAATTGCTTTTTTACGGCGCCTAAGGCTTTGAAAGACGTTATGCCAGCAGGTTTGTCTATGAGAATGAAACCGGAATGCATTATTTTAACTTGCAAGAATATAGTAAAAGTCTTAGGACGCTGATTTACTTGTCCCATGCTCCAGAGCATTAAGTTCGACTTAATCAGCGATTTGCCTGCATTAAATAATACGTTTTTTCTCTCGTATGTTTTGAGCAATGTCATTTACTGAAAAATCTTTCAGCAAAGTTTTTCGTTCTTCCGTGTAATTTCCTGTCCCTGTTTCAAACAGCCTAAGGAATTGGATTGTGTCTATCAAGCCAAGTTCTTTAGTAAGGACATTGAGCCCTTTTTCTCTGATGAGAGCAGTGTTAGAGTTCATATAAATCCTCCGCAATGAAAATAAGTGGATTAACAGTTCTGAAATTCAAATTTAATTGTTTAGATTTAGATATAAGTTTTTTATCTGTTGTCAAGAATATATCTGCCTCTGCATGCTCGGCGCTTGCCAAATGCAAAGCATCAAAAGCTCCTATCCCAAGGTTAGAAAATTCGTTTGCTCTTCTTTGAATATAATCGTTTAATTCAATTTTTAAAACAGCTATCTTATATAAATTCAAAACTTTCTGTTTTTTTACGATATCTATCATATAGCTAAATTCTTCGTCTAATATATCACTGCCTAAAATTTCATAATTCTCATCAATATCACATTTGTTTATTATGGATAAAATAGCGTTGCTTTCCAAGGCTATTATATCTTGGCTTTGGTCATCAAACGGGCGGTTATAGCAACAGCTGTCTAAATAAATTTTCATCTGTGAGGTAATGTAGAAAAAAAAGCAAGCCCTGTGAGAGCTCGCTTTTGCGTTCGTTGCGTTATCGCACTACTTTGTATGTGTTACTGCCTACTTGCACAATGTAAACGCCCTTTGTCTGAACCGGGATTTTCAGGATTTTAGGATTTTCAGGATTTGCGGAGTAGATTTGCTTGCCTTGGAGGTTGTAGACTTCTACTTTTGTGTTTTGTGGGAGGTTTTCTAGCACTATGGAATTAGGTGTTGCGTAGGCTTGGATTTGCGGGTGGCTGCTGATGGCTATGGCAGGGGTTTCTTCGCAGGTTTCGGATACTGTTCCGCCTATGCCGGTGCATTCGCCGATT
>WRMM01000015.1 GCA_009777135.1 Candidatus Fibrimonadales bacterium | reverse complement strand
AATTCGCTAAAAAGGGCATGTTTTAGCATTGCCCATACCCCAAACCCTATACCCCATACCCAAGCATTGAGTTAATCATTGTTTACTTTAGACACTTTTGAGTGCCATGGGAGCTAAAATAAAATTTCAAAAATGCAAAACGGTATGCACATTGCTTGGCAGCATTTTTTTTCCGTTCAAAAAATCCAGTTCGCATAAAAAGGAAATGCCGACAATAACCGCTTTTTGCCGTTCTGCCAAACGACAGGCTGCAGCCATTGTGCCGCCGGTTGCCAAAACATCGTCTATAAGCAAAATGCGTTCGCCTTCATTAAAAGCATCCACATGAGCTTCTATCACGGCTTCGCCGTATTCCAAAGAAAAGATTTCGGTATCGGTTTTAAAAGGCAGTTTGCCTTTTTTGCGTATGGGCACAAAACCTGCTCCCAGCTTGTTTGCCGCCAGAGAGCCAAAAATAAAACCCCTCGCTTCAACCGCCGCAACTTTTTGAATATTTGCCTCTTTAAAAGGTTCAATCATTTTTTCTACGGCAAAATTCAAAGCAGCCGCATTTGCAAGCATCGGGGTTATATCTCTGAAAATAATACCTGGCACCGGAAAATCCGGAATGTTTCTAATAAAGGAAATTAAATCCATTTGCGCTCTCCACTGTTTGCTGAATTAAAGTTGAAATAGTCATAGGCCCAACGCCGCCTGGAACAGGCGTGTATGCGGAGCATATTGCATCTAAACCTTCTTTTTGAATGTCGCCAACCGCACCGCCCTCTTTGTTATGATAACCTGCATCAATGGCAACCGCACCGTTTTTTAGCCACTCGGTTTTAATTAACTCTGGAACTCCGACCGCGCCAACCACAATATCCGCTTGACCTATTATATGCGGCAAATTCTGCGTTTTGCTGTGGCAAATTGTAACTGTGCAATTCTTGTTCAAAAGCATTGCGGCCATTGGCTTCCCCAAAATCGCGCTGCGCCCAACCACAACGGCATGTTTGCCTTGCAAGGGAATTTTGTAATGCTCCAAAAGCGTGATTATGCCTTTGGGCGTAGCAGAGCCGTAGGCTCGTTCGCCCATGCTCATAAGCCCAAAACCCAGAGAGCTAACTCCATCAACATCTTTTTCTATTGAAATTGCATCAAAGCATTTCCGTTCGTCTATTTGCTTGGGAACCGGATGCTGCAGCAAAATTCCGCGAACCAGCGGATTTTCATTTAATTCTTTTATTTTGCCCAAAAGCTGTTCCGTGGCAATTGAAGCGGGCAGCAAAACAGGAATGCTCTCCAATCCCACCCTTTTGCAAGCATTGCCTTTCATTTTCACATAAGTTGCGCTAGACGGGTCATCGCCAACCAAAATCGTAGCAAGAGCCGGAATTTTGCCATTTAATTTTTGGACAATCGCTTGAACTTGGCTTTTAAGCCCCTGCTCAATTTGGCTGGCTAAAGATTTGCCGTCTAGGATCATGGGGGGAATATAGTAAATGCTCCACTCTGTTAATTAAGAATTAATAATTAACAATTAATAATTATTCATTATTAACTATTCATTATTAATTATAAAAGTGGGCGCTGCCGTTTTTTTACCCCAAACCACCAAGCATAAGCTAGGCGGTGATAAACACGTTTGGGCTTAAAAAAACAACAGCGCATCCTCGCCAAAGCGAGGACACCAAACGACCTTTGGCTACACATAGCGGAATAAGGAAACCGCTAGGCGCGCTATAGTCGGTTGGTCCTATTGTTTTTTTCCAATTGCTTCGAAGTTGGGAGTTAAAGCACCACATGCATTAAGTGCATTTGTCATTTTAGGTATTATTCCTCCATTAAAAGTAATGTCATGCTCTGCTTTCCATATTCCGTGTGCCAATTCATCGCATCCGTTGCCTAGCCCAGTATTCATGGAAGCTTGCCATGAAGCGGCAGCAGTAGGGCCAGTCCCTGACGTAGTGCCTTCATAAGTAAAGTTAGGAGTTGAGCTTGGTACGCCTGAATTTAAACATGGTGAGGAATCGTCATCAGTAGAATCATAATCTGGATTTGTTTGGCAAGTAAAACTGTTCGGATCTCCACCGGGAGGGATATAGGAAATATCAACAAAACTGCCTGGGCTGCCTTTTTCCAAGACATACGCAGTTTGCAATTTGCTCCATGTGCCGGCAGCTGGACCAATCTCCTGTGCTTTTGCCTTTGCGGTCATTCCGAACAGCTTTGGTATGGCGATGGCGGCTAGAATGCCAATGATCACTATAACAACCATTAGCTCGATAAGGGTAAAACCCTTTTTGAATTTTTGAGTAGACATAACGTCCTCCTTGTTTTAAACAAGCCTACTCTTTTACACGATTTTCAGCAACCTCGTGTAGCATTTAAAGGAAGGTTTAAATGCGACATTTGACCGCTGAAAAAAAAGATAAAATAGGGGCAAAATGACGGTTTTTTGACGAAAAATTACTAAAAAATGACTAAAATTAAAAAAAATGGTCACAAATCGAAAAAATAATCTATATTATAGGTGTAGCATTTAAACCTTCCTTTAAATGCGACTTTGTTTTTTATAGATTAATAACCCGGGTCCCAGTCTTTAATATGCAGTCGTCTGGCTCCTAGTCCATACTTTTTGTTATCAGAAATCAAAGCCATTGCATTAGGATGGTTCAACGCAATGCGGCTGAAATTCAAACCTTCGTTTTTTCCATTCCAAATCAAAGCCTGAACCTGATCATCATTTAAGAAAGGCGGTTCATTTTGGGGCTTGAACATCAGAATTGCCACGCTCAGAGGCTCTGGCGCAACTGAATCCAACGCAATTTGAGAACCAAAAAAACGGAGCTTATAACCCTCGTATATAAGGTCAAAAATGTAGTCTTGAGGCTTGCCGTCAAAAAATTTCAGCTCCGCAAAAATATCTTCGCCCGTAAGCTCTTTGTTAAAAGGACCAAGCCAGTAAAAATTCCCGTTGGCATCCAAAGTGGAAAGCATATCCTCTTTTAGCTTGTCGTTCAAGCTATCCCCAACTACCGCTATGTTTTTGCCTCTGTATCTAAGAGCGCTGTTCTGCTCAAAAAGCAAAAGCGAGTCTGGAGGCGAAATCCAAATTCTTAGGCCTGTTTTAATGTTATTTGAATCATTGTCGTCATTTGGCAGAACAGCCAGCGCTCCCAAGCCGTTTTTATGGGGCATTATCCAAACCGCAAACTCATTTACGCGGGTCAACACAGGCTTTGGCTCGTAAATTCTGCCGTACCAGGTAAGCAAACCTGCTATAATAATCAAAATCCAAACCCTAATCCAGTGTTTGATGTCAATTTTTTTACTATTTTGTATTGAGCGATTTGAAAAAAGAAATCTCATTATGGCAAAAATAGCAAAACATATAGCAGCAGCGACATTTTTTATGTCTTTTCTGGTTTTCGCAAACAGCGAAGTCCCAACCGATTTAGATTCGCTTTTCAGAGGCAAGGAGTTCCAGCTTCCGCCTTTGGATTCCTCGCACCGCACAAGCTACAGCGAAGTTCCGCTGCCTAAGAGCACAGGCAAGGAATCAAACGAAGCATACGTTTTGCAATTTGATGCCATTGTAAATTTTGATGCCGCACAAGCTAGGCGGGCAACGCTAAGAACCCAAACCGGCTACGAAATCCAAATGATTTTTGACGCACCCTTCTATAAACTCAGAGGCGGGAACTTCAGAAAAAAATCAGAGGCAGAAGATAAAGCCAGAGAGCTTTCTTTGTACAATATATCTGCATTTGTCATTAGAATAAGGTAGCAATGCTAACTCTTGTAATTCCATGCTACAATGAGGAACGTTCATTAAAAAAGTGCGTAAAAAAATGCTTGGAATTGAAAAATTCTGGCATAGATTTGGAAATAGTAATTGTTGACGATAAATCAAAAGACAACAGCCTGGCTATAGCAAATGAGCTGGCACAGGAACATCCAGAAATCCATGTTTTAAAACATGAAATCAATAGAGGCAAGGGCGCCGCTTTGCGCACTGGCTTTGCAAAAGCAAAAGGCGATTTTATAGGCATTCAAGATGCGGATTTGGAATACAACCCTTTGCAATACACAGAGCTTTTGCAGCCGTTGCTGGAAAACAAGGCAGATGTGGTTTTTGGCAGCCGTTACTTGCGTCCAAGCTCGCACCGCGTTCTTTATTTTTGGCACACCTTTATGAATCAAGCTTTGACCATAGCTTCCAATATGTGCACAAACCTTGACATTACAGACATGGAAACCTGCTATAAGCTTTTTCGCCGAGAGACATTGCTGCCCATGCTCCCCAAGCTCAAAGAAAATCGTTTTGGCATAGAGCCTGAGCTAACGACAAGGATTGCGCAATCTGACGCCAGAGTTTATGAATGTGCTATTGATTATCAACCTCGCTCATACGAAGAAGGCAAAAAAATAGGCTGGAAAGACGGCGTTAGAGCTTTGTATTGCATTTTGCACTATTCTGCAAACACCGCTCCTATTCCCATGCAGTTATTGCTCTACTTTTTCATAGGCGGATTTTCTTTGTCTGTGAATGTAGCCGTATTCGCCGCATTGCATCATTTTTTCGCCCTGCCCGCTATTTTTGAATTAGAGTCGAGCATTATAATTGCATATATTGCTTCCACTCTTGTTAATTATTTGCTTTGCATCACAATTCTATTCAGGCACAAGGCAAGGTGGAGCACTTTTGGAGAATTCTCTATCTACTTGATTGGCGTTGTGATTATGGGCATTGCGGATTACTGGCTAATGTGGACTTTCCACGCTATAGGCGCCCCTGCCATTATTTCCAAAACGCTTGCCGCAGGCCTCGGCTTTGTTTTGAATTTCGCTCTGCGCCGCAACGTGGTGTTTGCGGAGAAAAGGAAAATATGAGCACAGCAAATCCCTATCTATCCGTGATTATCCCCTGTTTTAATGAAGATGCAAGCATCCCTTTATTTTATGAGGAAGCAATTAAAATACTTGCGCAAATAAACGAACAGATTGAATTTATTTTTATAGACGATGGTTCAACGGATAATACCTTAAACATTCTACGGCAATTAGCTGCTCAGAATAATAATGTAAATTATATTTCTTTTTCTCGCAACTTTGGAAAAGAAGCTGCCATGCTTGCAGGGTTGCAAAGAGCAAACGGGCAATTTATAGCAACCATGGATATAGACTTGCAAGATCCGCCGTCTCTTATTCCGCAAATGCTGGAAGCCGTTGCTTCTGGAGAATACGATTGCGCAGGAACCCGACGAGTAAACCGCATTGGAGAACCAATAATTCGCTCTTTTTTCGCTAGGCGTTTTTACTCATTTATGAAAAAATTCTCTGACATAGAAATTGTAGATGGAGCACGTGATTTTCGTTTGATGAATAGAAAATATTTAGAAGCATTCTTGGCTTTGCAGGAGAGGAATAGATTTTCAAAAGGAATTTTTCCATGGCTTGGTTTTAAAACAAAGTGGTTTGAATACACAAATATTGGACGAACTACGGGAGAAACAAAATGGTCTTTTGGGAAATTGCTTTTGTATTCTTTTGATGGCATAATTGCTTTTTCGTCAAAGCCTCTTGCCATAGCTTCTATATTGGGGATTTTGTTATTTTTGGCTTCGTTTTTACTCATAATGCTTATAGTTATTCGCAAAATAATGTTTGGTGACCCTGTAGACGGCTGGGCATCAACTATTTGCATAATCCTTTTTTGTTCAGGAGTTCAGCTTTTTACCACTGGCATACTGGGGCAATACATGGCAAAAATATATACTGAAACCAAACAAAGGCCGCAATATATAGTACAGGAAGAAAAACAATGGATTTGATAGAGAAAACATCAAATGAAAATCGCCATCCATGGGAATTGTCAAGAGCGCAATGTATTTTAAATATTGTCAAAAAGCACAACTTGAGTTCTGCAGCCGATATTGGCGCCGGAGATCACTTTTTTGCATCAAAACTATTATCTTTTATTCCCGGCCCTATATATGCGGTAGATGCAGGATATAACGAAAAATCAGAAGTTATAGATAATATTCATTGCCTTAACGATATTTCCGATCTTCCGAATTTAAATGACAAATGCGGCGCAATGCTTATGGATGTTATTGAGCATATTGAAGACGAAACTGTATTTTTAAAAAAAATACTGGAAAAAATACCTGTAGGAGGTTTGGTATTTATTACTGTGCCTGCTTTCCAATTTTTATTTTCCGAGCATGATATATTTTTAAAACACTACCGCAGATACAATAAAAAACAATTGCTGACTCTAATACGTTCCCAGAATCTCTGCATAGAAAAAAGTCATTATTTTTATTCTAGCTTATTTTTTGCGCGTATAGCAGGTTTGTTGTTAAAAAAAATAAAAACAGCAAAGCCTACAGGTATTGGCGGCTGGAATTTTAGCGAAAAACATATAATAACACGGTTTATCTATGCCATTCTAAACATTGATTTTCGTATTTGCGCTTTTTTGGCGCTATTTCGTATTTACCTGCCAGGCCTGTCTCTGTTGGCAGTATGCAGAAAAATAGAGGATTCTCCGCAAAATAAAATGGAAAGATAATGGAAATTATAAAAAAATTACGTGAACCTTTACTTTACTTGCTGCCACTGCTTGCATTTACTGGATTTTGGATTATTCCAAAAACGAGTATCAGCAATGTTGCATTAACTACAAATGGAGTATCTTATGCTGAGTCTCTTCCAATTTCAAAAAATATTCAAGAAAATTCAGATTTTTCAGTTTCTTTTAATATAAATGTTAAAAACAAAAAAAAAGCTATCTACAAAGTTATTCCTGATGACTGCATTTTAAGCATTGAAATAAATGAGAAAAAATTCCCGCAAGAATTAATAAAAAATTCTTGTGATTACAACAATGGAACTGTGCTTGATTTTTCTGAATATATACAAGAAGGATTGAATAAATTTGAATTTCAGATAAAGAACCATGGCGGTCCTGGCGGATTGAGAATAGATTATGCGCGCACTGGATTTTCTTCTGTTGAATTTAAGCATATCTTATTTTCAGCTTTGCTGCTAATAACCACTGCCTTAATTTTGAAAAAATTAAATTTTTCAAAAACTGCTGTATTTTTGATTATTTTGGGAATTGCGATAAGGCTTGTGTATTCATCTTATACAGATATCTTTGACAGAGTTTACGATGTTCTGGGGCATTTGGAGTACATAGACATAATAGCAGATGAGTCACGTATTCCTTCCGTTGGAGAAACATGGAGCTCAAACCACCCGCCGTTATACTATTTGTTTGGCGCTTCGATAAAAAATTTTTTCCCTGAACACTACCAGTATATCCTTGTCAAATTTGCATTGTTAATTTCTTTTATTTCTATTATTTTTGGAATTGCTTTTTTGCAAAACTTAAATTTTCGCCGTCGTTTTTTATTTTTATCAGGATTGCTTTTTGTTTCTTGGCCAGGTTTCGTTATATGTTCTACAAGAATAGGCAATGATGTTCCAGCATATTTAGGAATGTTCATTTGCATTTACTATACGCAAAAATGGTGGAACGAACGGGAAGCAAAATATATGATCTTAGCAAGTATTGGAGCTGCTCTTGGAATAATGTTCAAAAGCACTGCTTTGGCCGTAGCAGGTGCATGGATTTTGATTTGGTTAATTGGAACATTGCATTCTTTTAAATTAGCTTCTATAAAAACAATAGCCATTTGCATAGCTATAGCTTTAGCATCAATTTTTGCCGCTCAAGGAAGAACTATAATAACTGCAATAAAAGGCGAAAAAGTTTATATAGCAAATACAACAACAGTTAATTCTAGATTAAAAGTTAACAATTCATTAGGCAACTACGCATATTTTGATGTTAAAGAATACTTAACCGTACCTTATTTAGATACGTATAACGATAAAGGAGGAAGACAGTATTTTTTAAACTTTGCCATAAAAAGTTCGCTATTTGGAGAGTACAAAGTTTGGAATACGAATTTTGGTCAAAATTTAGCACTAATGCTTGCGGCTATAACTATTCCTTTGCTTGCTTTATTTATTGCAGGGCTTTTTGCCAGTGACAGAAAATTTTTCCCTGCAATGTTATTTTTACTTGCTCTGTTAGCATCTCTTGTCGCAAATAGAGTAATGTATCCACTTTCTTGCATGCAAGATACAAGATATATAATGCCGATAGTACTTCCTTTGTGTGCCTTCATAATGCATGGAGCAAATAAAATCTCACACTTTTCAATTAGAATAACCGCATATTGCATTATAGGTCTATTTTCTTTTCTATCTTTAATGTTTATAATTGGATCGGCTTTTAATTAGGGAGTTTTAGAAGTGAAAATTAAAAAAATCTTGCATGAACCTTTATTTTATTTGTTGCCACTTCTTTTAGCTACGTATCTTGTTATTTCTTTTCGTTTGGAAATATCAGATGTAAAAGCTACAAGAAATAATGGCACGGAAAATATAAAATTGCCATATTCAATTGATATGAAGCATAATGAAACGCTTCTTGTATCTTTCAATTTATCAGTTAAAAATAACAAATTAGCAAAATTTAATATAATTCCAGACGACTGCATACAAGAAATTTGGGTTAACGGAAAAAAAATTCCACTTGATGGCATCAAGGGACTTTGCGATTATGGAAATGGAGCGTATTTCGATTTTTCAAAATATGTTCAAAGTGGTTTAAATCAATTTGAGCTTCGTATAATAAATTCTGGCGGTGGCTTGGGCGGATTGCATATTGAAACTGCTCATAGCGGCTTTGCTTCTCTTTCTTTTATGCACTATATTTTTGTTTTGCTTTTTCTGCTTTCTTTTGCTTTAATTTTGAAAAAATTAAAATTTGGCTTTTTCGCAACTTTTTTCGTCCTTTTAGGAATAAGCATAAGATTGATTTATTTTTCTTATACGGGTCCAACAGAAAGAGTTTATGATATGAGCTGGGGACATTCAATATACACAAACATGATAATTGAAAATAAGCAAATTCCCAAAACCGATGAATGTTGGAGTTGCAACCATCCTCCCTTGTATTATTTAATGAGCGCAGGAATTAAAAGCTTTTTTGATAAGGTAAATCCATACCACTCGTTTCGTGCCTTGCAACAAATTTCAATGCTTTTTTCTTTTGCTTCTCTTGCTTTTGGAGTTGCTCTTTTATACAGGCTTTTTAATGGCAGCAGATTTGCCATGCTTTCTAGTCTGCTCTTTGTGCTTTGGCCTGGTTTTGTTATAACTGCACCTAGAATAGGAAACGATGTGCCATTTTATTTTGGTGCTTTAATGTGCATGTTATTTACTCAAATGTGGTGGAATAAGCGAAAAAACAAGCATTTGCTATTAGCATTTTTAGGAGCTGGAATTGCTATTATTTTTAAATCTACAGGCTTCGTTATTTTGGGAGTTCTATTTGCTGTTTTTGTGTGCTGCATATTTTACTTCGAAAGGCTGCCACAGTTTAAAATGATAGTTTTAATTTTTATCATTACTATTTTTTCCATATCTATTTCTCAGCATAGAATTATTGCTGATTTTTCTCGCAATGAAACGCCAACTTTAGTGAGTGTGCGAGATTTGCCTTCCGAGTTGTATATTAAAACTCATTTAGGCAGTTTTATTTATTTTGATATGAAAGATTACTTAATGGAACCATATACCAACACTAGAAGCAATAGTGGCGGCCGACAATATTTTTGGAATTTCTTTATGAAATCCACTCTCTTTGGGGAATACAGAGTATGGAATTCTAATTTTGGAAATACTCTTGCTAGTGCCTTAAATGTCTTGAATTTAACTTTCTTTTTGTTGATTTTTTATGGAATCTTAAATACAAAAATGCAAAATTTGCCAAGTTTGCTGTTTTTTGTTGCCTTAATAGCAAGTCTAATTTTTACGAGAGCTTATTATTCCGCAAGTCCATTGCAAGATTTTCGTTATATTGCGCCGATTCTTGTCCCAATGCTATTTTTTGCGATTAACGGAGCTAACGCTTTACAAAATTCACGTTTGCGTTTCGGAGCGTATTTAAGCATGTTGATATTTTCCATTCTATCATTCTTATTCATAGTTGGGCAGGCAATTTAGAACAAAAACCACTCTCATCCCATAAACCGGATATCCTTCTCTTTCCATGTACAAACCAACCGCTCTTAGAAAATTCGGAGCGAGTTCAAAAACGCTATACTGAGAATTTACATCCCCATAAAGCCACTCGCCAACATTTTCCTCAATATCTATTTCGCCATTCTCATAAGCCAAAATCCACTCCTCCTTGGTTGGCAATCTATAACCAGAGCGATTTTCCAAAACCTGCAAATTTGGCAGCCAAAAAAGAGAACCCTCCGCAAATATAGGCTTATCATAGCGATAAAGCGTATCCAAGCCCTCTTCAAGAGACATTTTGTTGCATAAAATAATTGCTTCATAATAACTCACGCCCTTATGAACAATATGCTGCCCCATCTGCAGCTTTACGCTTTCCAAGCTGGAAGAACTTGAAGAATTGAGTTCTTCCGCTTCCGAACTTGAAGAATTCAATTCTTGCGCATAACTCTCATCGGGAACTTCTATATATTCCAACTGCATGCAATTTGTCTGAACCCCGATAACCCCGATTATCAAGATTTTCCCGATAGTTTTCATAGCCATTTCTCCCATTTGAAGTCTTCATGGTTTTTGTTTCCCAGCCAAAAGTTTTCTGATAATTTTTTATTGCCAGATATATTGGCTTTGCTTTTGAAATTCAACTTTATTTTGAAAGGAAATTTTACGCTTAAAAAATCTTTTTTCCTTTTCAATTCTATGCTTTGCTCCAAAGGCATTTCGCTAATATCAACGCGCATTGCCCGAGTTAGGCTTGTGCAGGTTTTTCCTAAAAGATTTGTTCCGCTCAAATTTTTGCCCAAGAAAAACGGAGCGGGATTTTCAATTTTCAATGGTTCAAAACAATGAACCTCAACTTTGCAATCAGGGAACATTTTTGCAAAAAAACGCCTCAAACTTTCCGGAGAAAATTTTTCATCATACAGAGCAAAGCGATTTTGCCATTTTTCGTTGCCCAAGCAATGCATCAAAAAACTGCTTTTTTCCAAAATCGCATTAAATCTGAGCATTGCCAAGTAATGCTGAAGCATATTTAAAAACTCCGCTAAAGCTGCGGAATCTTCGCGTTCTGTTCTAATTCCTCTCAAAAAAGAATCTGGCAAAGGGGAATCCGCTCCGCATAAACTCATTTCATTTAACGCAAGCAAAACCTCGCCATTTTCCGCTCGCGCAAAATCTATATCGCCGCTCGGATGTTTCAGCGAATTGCTCCCGATTATGCGGAGCGTTCTGCTTTCATTTTTATTTGAAAACCACGAGAGCAGCCACTCAAAAACAGAATTTTTTACTCCCATTTCAGCTCCATCCCAAAAGGCTCAACACGCAAAATCAATTCTACCATCATATTGCAGATAAAAATTTTCTTGAACAAATAAAAAAGCATCTCGCCCATCGCATGCAAAATCCCCGAAAACTCACGGCTGTTAATATCAAAAACTATTTTAACGCTCGCCATTGGAACAAGGCAGCCTTTGTGCACAGCGTTTTTGCTTTCCAAAGAGACTTTCTTAATGCCATGCACCAAATAATTTCGCTTTCCCTGAGCATTCCAAAGCTGCATTTCAAGGGCATTTTTTAACGTATCGCCTTCAAAAAATCTCAAATAATTTTTCTGCAGCAAACCCAAAATCTTCCACTCCCTTTCTCGTTCAACAATAGGCGGCAAAAAAGGCAAAGCATCAATCACAGAATTAATTTTGCACATTTGCATAGCGGGATTCTTAGCCTGCAAAGCGCTGCCCTGCTCCAAAACCGCAGAAATTCCATCGCAAACAACAGCCAAAACGGAAAGCATATCTGCCTCTGGCGGCAAATTTGCAAAGCGAATCTCATTTGAATCATAGCGAAATTTAGCTTCCTTAAAACTTGCCTTTTTCATATTTCCGGCCAAAACTTCTTTCAAATGCAAAATTGTTTGCCTTTCTTCATTTGGAAAGATTTTAGTTTCAAAAACTCCGTTTTCCAAAAGAACAGGCTCCAAATTTTGCTCAAAAGCATTTTCCACAGGCAAAACGTTAAGCTTAAAATTTTCTGCGCTCACATTCTTTGGAATTTTCTTGGCAAATCTAATTCTCTTAGGCAAATTTTCCATGTAAATATATCTAAACTTCTCTTCAAAACAAAAAAAGTCCCTGCACAATTCCCAAGGATTTTGCGGTTTTGCTATAATATGCGGTTTTCCATGTTCCAGCAATAAATGCCACAAAGCCCAAGCAAACTCGCTTTCGCCATTTATATAAATAACCCAAGGCCCATCGCCGCTGCTTTCAAACTCCAAGCAATCAAAACCCTCCGATTCCACAACCTTGACCGAAGTAATTCTTTGCAAAGGATTTAATTTATGCGTGCCAATTACCCGCCAAAAAAACGGTTTTTCGCCATATTTTTTGCTCTTGGAGCTAAGCAAAGCGCCGCTTGGAATTTCCCTAGCCGAATTATCCGCCGGAGAAGGCACAATCTCTGCCAAAGAACGCGCTGGCAATGGCAAAAGCATTTCTGGAGCAATGCTCTCCACAAAATCTCTGGCTATCTCATTTTCTGTTTCCGCAATTTCTCTGCGTATTCTTGCGGTCAAAGCGGCAACGCCAAATAAAATTTGCTCAGTTTCAAAGTTCAGTTCAACATTTTTCAAAGACCGCAAAGTTTTCAATTCCTGTTCATAAAAAGCATTCATTTAAGCTCCTTTTGAAGAAGTTCAAGTTCTTTTTTTAGCTCATCAATTAAGCGCATAATTTTAACTTTATTGTCTGGACCAAGATTCTCAGGATTTAAGGATTTGCTGGATTTTTCATTATTCATTGTAAATTGTTCATTGCCCATCTTTTTCAAGGTTTTGTTGAATTCTTCTTGCAGAGTTTTGGATTTTGGGGCGAATAGGGCTACTATGTCGTTTTCGGCTAGTTTGTTTGGGAATATTTTTAGCGTGGAGTTTTCTGCTTCCAAGGTTTGTTTATTTGCTATTATGGCTGCGGCTTCGCCTTTTTGCAGAAATTTTATGGCGTCGCTTAGGTTTTGAGCGGCTATTGGCTTTGAGTTTTGCCAAAAGCCCTGAATTTGTTCGCTAGACACGTCTTTTGGGAGAAAGGTTAGCGTTTTTTCGTTCAAATTTGCCAGCGTCCAAATTTCGTTGTTTTCTGCCAGAGCAGCAACTGCTATTTCGGTTTTGGCGTAGGGGTCCGAGACCAAAAAATTATTTTCCAGGCGTGGCGAATAATTTATTTTCGCAATTATGGCATCTATTTTGCCATCCAAGAGCAACCTTTGCCCTGCATTCGCATTTTCAAAAGCAACAAGCCTAAACCTCGAAAATTTCATTTTCGCCGTAATTTCCGATATAAAATCGTACTCTGCAGCAGAATCTGCCTTGCTAACCCCAACAGTAAAAGCATCCCTGCGGATGGAAGCCAAGTTCCGCCCGTGAGAAAAAGATGCCATGAATATAATAACAACAAGCACAGTAGCGAATAAACGCATAATAGCCTCCTTGCTAGCTAATCATATAATAATGCGCTCCCCAAAGTTCTGTATATAATATAGAAAAATTTTTGGGCGTTGTCAAGGGGTGAAAGGTGAAATAATTAACTAGCCACAAGCGCAGACAAGGGCGCGGTGCGCGCATAATCCAGCAGCCAATGCCCCAAATTCTCGCAAACTTTCGCAGAGATACTCTCTGGAAACAGCTTTTTTTGCGCAAGTGGAACAATTTTGTCTTTTTCGCCGAAAATCAGTTCTATATTTTTTGTTTCTTTAAGCGTTAAATCCACTTTTTTCTGCATTAGATAATCAAGGCCCTGCGCCAGCTGCTTTGGAGAATATCGCATGGCATTTTCTACCCATTTTTCTCTTTCTTCTTTTTGAACATCGCCCATCATAGCAGAAAAAGACATCAAAGTCTGTTTTGTATTCTGCAAAATCCCCTGCCGAGTGGCTCTAACCGCAGATAAGGACCAGCATCCCTCTGCGCAAAAATCCGCAATAGGGCAAACCAAAATCCATTTCTGCTCCAATGGCTTTTTGTCTAAATTCTGCAAAAGCGCAAGAGTTCCCATGCTCCAGCCAATTGCAATCCCAGACTTTGGAATTATTTCATCATAAGAAATCAAATCAAAATAATCCACAAACCTATGGCTAAAATTGGGAAAACGCTCATAAATCTCATCTTCCCAAACAGAAACATCACTAGCCCAACCGCTAAACCACGTTATTTCGCTTTTGTTCATACACTTGTTTTTTAGTTGAGAGTTGAGAGTTGAGAGTTGAGAGTTGACTTAGAGTTAAATGCTTTGGTTTTATGAATGGGCACGAGGGGGTAGCCGCGCACAAAGTAGCGGCGAGGGGGAAACTTACCCCTATAAAATAAATATAACTCTCAACTCTCAACTCTCAACTCTCAACTAAATATAAATCTGCATTCCAACTCTCAATTATAAAAAGCGAATTTTTCCGTTATGTCTTCCTCTGTTTCGGGGTTGAAAAAAGAGAATTGGTGAGAAGCGTGGTCTTCGGCTTCCATTAGTTCTATGCTCAATGAGTGTTTGTGCTCAAGGTAGTGGAACATGCGGCCGTAGTCATCGCTCAAAAGTTTGGCTAGAGATGGAGCCACAACAAGCTGAACGTTTCTCATTTTGCTTTTTTTGGCAATGCGCGCAAGATAGCGGTCTATCAAAGAAAGCGTTGCTTCCATGCTGTACACAATGCCGGAGCCTGCGCACATTGGGCAGTTGCTGTGCTTTTCGCTAGCCAAATTGGCTCGCACTCTTTTGCGGCTGACTTCCATTAAACCGAACTGCGAAATTGCGGAAAAATTCAGCGGAGTTCTGTCAAAGCGAATGGCTTTTCTAAACTCATCAACAACGGCGTTTTTATCTTCATCGCTTTCCATGTCAATAAAGTCTATAACCACCAAACCGCCAACATCGCGCAAGCGAAGCTGCTTTGCAATTTCTCTGGCTGCATCCAAATTCGTTTCCAAAAATACCCTGCCCTGGTTATTGCCCTGCACTCTGGAACCCGTATTCACATCTATAGACATCAAAGCTTCCGTCTGCTCAATAACCAAATATGCGCCGCGCGGCAAATAAACCTTTGTTGAAAGAGACTTTTCATAATCATCTTCCACGCCAAAAGATTCAAAAAGGCTCTCCCTACCCTTCCACAATTTAATTTTTTGCAGATTTTCAGGGTTAGCGCCGCCTAAATATTCGCGAATATTCTGGTATTCATTTTCATCGTCAACATAAACAAATTCCGTAAACTCGTTGAAATATTCCCTTATGGACTGCTCAACAGAATTTGATTCCTTGTAAATGCAGCTTTCGGATGGAAATTCCACAAAATTATTTTTTGTTATTTCCCACTTCTCTTCTAGCTTGCGCATTTGCTTAACAATTTCGTTTTCAGATTCAAACAGAGCCTGGGTCCTCACAATGTAGCCCACATCAGGGGCTTTATGCTGGCGAACAAGGTTTTTGAAAACTTTGCGCTTGTTAAAATCGCGTTCTTTTTTTGATATGCCTATAAAGTTTGAATTAGGCATGCAAACCAAAAAACGCTCCGCAAAACTCAAATGCGTTGTGAGCCTGGCACCCTTGGTGTTTATAGGTTCCTTGATAACCTGCACCATAATTTCGTCGCCTGCCTTCAATACCTTTTCAATGCTTGGAATAGCAGCAGCCGA
>WRMM01000014.1 GCA_009777135.1 Candidatus Fibrimonadales bacterium | reverse complement strand
AAAAGTGTTTTGGGGGGGGGGCCCCCCCCCCCCCCCCCCCCCCCCTAGGATCAATTTCTTGGTTTGGGACTTGGGGTGCAGGCTCTAGAGCTTGCGTCGCAGGTTCGGGAGCCTGGGGTAACAGCCCTGAGGGCAGTTCCAGCGCAAAGGAAAAACCGCACATAAACGAGAGTATCATAATGATTTTAATCATTTTTTGCCCTTTTTGGTATAGTTTATTATGAATTAATATAGAAAATATTTAAACTTAATACTCTGGCAGGGCAAACGTATCTAAATTTTAATCTAAAACAGCAATTCCCACAGCACCGCCTTTTGCGCATGCAAGCGGTTTTCCGCTTCTTCGTAGCATAAATTGATTTGCAAATTATCCATAACGCTGTCCGTTATTTCTTCGCCTCTGTTTGCTGGCAAGCAATGCGTTACTTTGCAGTGCTTGGGAGCTAGGCTTAGCAGCTCATCGCTAATTTGAAACGGCAAAAAATGATTTTGCTTGGAATCTTTCTGGCCTTCTTGCCCCATGCTAACCCATACGTCGCTGTACAGAATATCCGCATCTCTAACCGCATCTCTCGGCTCGTTGAACAATCTGTATTTGCCGCCGCTCTTTTTGAAATCAGGCAGGGATAACTCAATATCTTCTTTTTTCTGCTCAAAGCCTTTGGGGCAGGCAAGAGTAAAATTCATTCCCAATTTGGCGCATAATTCCATTGTGGAATTTGCAACATTATTGCCATCGCCTATAAAAGCAACGGTTTTCCCTCGCAAATCTTCTCCAAACTGCTCAACCATCACTTGCCCAAAGGCAAGCGCCTGGCAGGGATGGTGGTCGTCTGTGAGGGCGTTTATAACAGGAATGTTTCCATGCTCGGCTAGCTGCTCCACAAGGGTCTGTTTAAAGCAGCGCACCACAAGCCCGTTCAGCCAGCGCGAGAGGCAGCGGGCAATATCTTTAACGCTCTCTCTTTTGTTTAAACCTATGCTCTTAGGCTCCAGAGTTACAGGCATTCCGCCTAACTGGTGCATTCCAACTTGAAATGTTGTAACTGTTCTCAAAGAGGGTTTTTCAAAAAACAGCCCTATGGTCTTGCCTTTGAGCTGCTCTGAATATATTCCGTTTTTAACCTCATTTTTTAAACGAATAGCTACGCCAATGGTACCCAGGATACGCTCCGCATCCCAGTCGCGCAATCTAAGCAAGTGTTTAAAATTGTCCATAGCGCTTTTCCATTGGAAAAAACAAGTAATATAGTAAACGCTGATTAAGTCGCTTTGGGTTTGGGGTATGGGGTATAGGGTATGGGGAATTTCATAAAAAACGGCTTATATTCGCTAAAAAGGGCATGTTTTTTGCATTGCCCATACCCCAAACCCTATACCCCATACCCAAGCGAGTAAATCAGCGTCCTAAATGTTGATTGACTCATTGCTTACTATATTCCCATTATGTTTAGCAAAAAAACGCGGCGAAGGTTTGGGCAAAATTTTTTGGATAGGGAAATGTCCAAGAAAATTGCCGATGATTTGCCATGTTCACCGCAAGACTCAATTTTGGAAATAGGTCCTGGGCATGGGGCTTTGACCGAGTGGCTGCTGCCCAAATGTTCAAATTTAACCGCTGTTGAAATAGATAATTTTTGCATTCCAGAATTGCAGAAAAAATTCAAGAACAGCAAAAATTTCAACCTTGTGCATAAAAATTTTCTGCAATTTGATATTGAGGCATGGCTAAGCGAGCGCCCATCTTGGATTGCGGGCAATTTGCCCTATAACATGGCAACGGCGATAATTACGCACATATTGCCGCACATATCAAAAACAAAGGGCTGCATGTTCATGACTCAGGCAGAAGTTGCGGAGCGAATAACGGCAAAGGCAAAAGGCAAAGGCTATGGCAGCCTTTCGGTATTTTGCGCCTGCTACGCCAAAAGCCGCATAATAAGGCTTATAGGTCCGGAGCATTTCAATCCAAGGCCCAAAGTGAATAGCGCAACAATTATGCTTGAACCTTTGGAAAACCCTCTTTGCCCGGAGCCGGATTTTTTTGGCTTTATCAAAGCCGCCTTTTCGCAAAAAAGAAAAACGCTCGCAAACTCGCTTTCCTCCCATTGCGGCAAAGAAAAAACCATATCTGCGCTCAAAGCCACGCAATTCAGCGAAAGCACAAGAGCAGAGGAATTATCTTTGGAAAATTTAACCAATATATTTACTATCTTAACTTCGTGAAACTATTTCGTATATTCCTTGCCTTTATTACCGTGGCGTTTGTGGCGGCGGCGGTTGCTTTGTTTTTTTATGCGGAGCAAAGCGCTGGAAAGCTAGGCAGAACTTTTGAGCATGTTAAGCAGACTGCGGATGTGGCATATTCAAATTGGGAAGCAGAAAAACAAAAAAGCAGCTATTGCGTTGAAAACCAGCAATTATGCGATGAGCTTTCAGAGCAATATTCGGATCAGCTTGATAATTGGGTGCAGCAAGTAGAAGAACAGCTCAAGCTTAGGGAGCAGAGTCCAATATTTCAATACAGCTTGTTCTTTAAGGAATTGGACGAGCAGTTTATTCCTGAATTGAATTCTGGCGGGTTGGCATTCCTTGGAGTTATTTGCGTGCTATTGCTGCTGATTGTTCTTTCAATAGTTTATCTTTTGGGTGGCGTAAAAAAAAGCGAGAAAAGCGAGAAACCAGCTGCAAAAACAAAAACTATTGAAAAACCAAAACCTGTTCCCCAAAGAGAAGCTGCTTCCGTTACTGTGGCTATTAAAATTGATGCCAATACCCTGCTTCGCAAGGCAACGGAATGCGCAGATAGCGAGCCTATGCAGGCAATAAGCTATTTGGAGCAGGCTATTGAAGGGAGCCTCAGTACCAAGCTTGCTGCTCCGGCATTGCTTTTATGCGGCAGCCTGCGCCTAAAGAATAAAATTGGCGAAGACAGAGGCAGGGAACAGCTTCAAGAAATAATAAAAGCCTCACCTGAAAGCTCGGAAGCTGGCAAAGCGCAAACCATGCTTGATGCATTTAAGTGACTTTTTGATTATCTATCTTTGCAAGTATGTATAACATTATTCGTTTATCAGAGCAGCTTTCTGAGAACCATATAATAATCCACTCGTCATGCGCAACGGCGGAAGATATTTTGTGTGAAATGGTACAGTCCTTGTCCGATGAGCTTGGACCAGATGTTTGCGAAGATATTTCAAACGCTGTTTTGGCAAGGGAAAAGGTCAGAAGCACGGGCATTGGGCATAACGTTGCTGTTCCTCATACCAGAACTTCATTGGTTAAGGAGCTTTACTGCGTTGTGGCTACCTCGGAAAATGGCATTGAGTTCAAGGCTTTGGATGGCAAACCGGTCAGTTTGTTTTTCTTGATAGTAAGCCCGGATTTCACTGTTGGTCCTCATCTAACCATAGTTTCTGCAATATGCCACTTGGTTGGCAAAAACGCAAAGATAAGCACAGACTTCAACAAGGCGCAAACGCCTGCAGAATTTATGGAGCTTTTGAGAGCGGAAGAAGAAAAATATATGATTTAATCGGAATGAGTGGATTCGAACCACCGACCACTTGAACCCCATTCAAGTACTCTACCAGGCTGAGCTACATTCCGTGGTTCTTTAAACTAGATTTTTTCAATCCACTTTAATTGCTTTCAAGCCCGCTCTGCCAATAGCGAACAAAACGCCGACTTCCGCATTCCAAGACATATCCGTGTTCTGATTGAATATGCCTTCATAGCCGCCTTTCAGGCGAATGCGAAACTGGCTTTCTCTGAAAAATATCAAGCCTCCATTTACAGACGTGGCTACGCCAAATACATCTCCAAAGGAATTTGCGTCGCTTCTTTTGTGCTTGCCTGGATACCTGGCTCCTACCTGAACTTCAGCAAACGGAGTGATTTGTTTTTCAATGAATTGCTGCTCAACGCCAAACCAAACGCCCCATCCTCCATCTGGCTTAGTCAAATCAAATTCAAAAGTCGTGGCTGTTAGCTCGGCAAACTGAATGCTGAATAAAAGCGATGGATTTACGAACGCCTTGCTTTGCTCTTTGTACTCATCGGTAGCAGGACCTAAAACCCCAATGCCAAAACCAAAGTTTATCCAAGGGCTATGTTCTTTCTCTTCATTAGGTTTGCCCAAGCTAAGAGGCTCTGCAAAAGAAAAGGACGCAAGAACGAGAAATAGTAAAATGTAACGCATATTGCAAATATAGAAAATCTAAATTACACGCCATGTTTCGTATTTTCCTTTTTATTTCCGTTTCGCTCCTGTTTGCGGCTGCTCCGCAGACTATTAGCCGGGATATGAGCAGAAGGATTTTATTTAATGACCCGGATATCAAAACCGATTATTCGCCGCTGATGCTTGAGAAAAATTCTCGGGCAGACTCTCTTTTGCCGGCTCTTAACGGCGATATGGTTTTGGCAGACCTCCTTGCCGCCAACCCGAATTTATGGGGCATAGAGAACTTGCGAAACGAAAAGAATTTAAGCACAAAACTGCATGTGAATATATTTTACATAGACGGCACAAGAGAAGAGGCTTATTGCGATTTTTCAAAAACGGCCAGCGCAGAAAACTGGGAACTGTCCATAGGCGTGGACTTTGTGTCTGGAAGCTCAAACTTGGCGGGCATACATATTCAGCAGTGCATAGAGCAAGTTAGAGACAACATCGGTTATGCCGCGCAAGATTCCGCGGGAAAAGTTTTGGTTATTCCGCCTCAGAAAATTCTTGAAGAAATTGAAAAAAGCAAAATCCCCGATGTTATTCCCATAGACTTGCAAATGAAATTATTGATGGCTCACAGAAGCGTTGTTGAAGACGGCCAATGCCCAGGCGATATAGAAGCCTACCTTATCCTTTTGGATGTTTGGAGGCAGGTTAAGGATATTGAAATGGATCTTTTTGCCATAAGCGAAGCCTTGTACAGAGAAACCGTGCAAAGCTGCGCATTCAACAGGGAGTGGAATAGAAGATACAGCGAAACAGCAACGTTCCGCTGCAATTCAAGCGATATATGCGAATACAACCAAAGCGAAGACGGCAAAACTTTTTGGAACTGGAACGCTTACGGAAACCGCTTGGAATATGAGAGAAAAAAAATACTGTTCATATCTTACGGCAAAAAAAGCATCCACGCAGGCGGCACAATGCTTGACTTGCGCATAATTCCGCTTTCGTCAAGGCTCTTTTTGGAAAGCTATCTGAATTTGAAAGGCGAGCCTATGAGCTTGGGTTTGATAATAGTGGGGGAGGAGTAATTTGATACCATGGGGGCACAATCGGCTAATCATTTCCAAGGTAAAAAATATAGAAGAGGCTGAATTTTATTGTCAAGCGATTATGGCACTCGTTATACATTTTACCCACTATACTGAGCAAAATATAAATCGTATTGAGTATTTTGTATATTATTTCGCATGAAAACTTTTAAAAGAAAGCTGGTTGGCCAGCTTTGTGAAAGGCTTGCAGAGCCAAGGCGTTTTATTCAGATTATATCCGGTCCGCGGCAAACGGGCAAAACCACCGCTGTTTTGCAGGCTTTGGAAGAATGCGGTTTGCAAAGCCGCTTTGCCAGCGCAGACGATCCCAGTTTAAACTCCGTGGAATGGATTCGCAACGAATGGGAACAGGCTCGCTTGGAGCAGAAAAGAGCAGAGCAAGACTTTATTCTTGTTATAGATGAAATTCAGAAAATACCGCAATGGTCAGGAATGGTTAAGCTATTGTGGGATGAAGATTCGCGAAGAAAAAATCCGCTCAAAATTATTTTAACAGGTTCTTCCACGCTGCTTTTGCAAAAAGGGCTGAAAGAATCTTTGGCAGGCAGGTTTGAGCTGCTTTACTGCCCCCATTGGAATTTTGCGGAATGCAAGGAGGCTTTTGGCTACACGCTGGAAGATTTTCTCTATTTTGGCGGTTACCCTGGCGCAGCTATTTTAAGAAAAAACGAAGAGAGATGGGCGCGTTATATCGGAAATTCCATTGTTGAGCCGAGCATTTCGCAAGATATTTTATTTATGGAAGAAATTAGAAAGCCAGCCTTAATGAAAGCTCTTTTTACGCTTGGAGCAAGCTATTCTGCACAAGAAATTTCTTACACAAAAATTTTGGGACAACTGCAAGATGCGGGAAACACAGTGACGATAGCCCATTATTTGGAGCTTTTGGCAAAAGCAAATATTATATGCGGTTTGCAAAAATTTTCAGAAAACAAATTAAAGGTTAAGCAAAGTTCCCCAAGATTTATGGTTTTTGATACTTCCCTAATGACCTATTCTTGCGGTGCTTCTCGCAAAAGTTTTTTGGAAAACGCAACGGCAAGGGGTCATTTAACAGAAAGCGCGACGGGGGCATATTTGCTTTCCAGATCCAGAGAAGAGGGCTTTGATGTGTATTGGTGGCGAGATAGGGATAAGGAAGTGGATTTTGTGCTGCAGAAAGGCAAAGACATTGTTGCCATAGAGGTTAAAAGCGGCAGGGCAAAGCACATTGGCGGTTACTTGGATTTCAAAAAAAAATATCCCAAAGCCAGAGGTTTTGTTATAGGCGCTTCAAATTGCAGCTTGGAAGATTTTTTACTGGGAAAGCTTGAGTTGTTTTAGCAACGAGCTTTTTTCTATAGCTTCTGCTTAACTAGGTGTATATTAGTCCCAAAAATTTCTATATTCCCAAGATGCAAATTACATTGAAAAACGTTGGTTGTGTAAAAGAAGCAACAGTTAATTTAACTGGCTTGAACGTCATTGCTGGTACAAACGGTACTGGAAAAAGCACAGTTGGCAAAACTGTTTATACTGTAATCAAATCTATTAGTGACTGTGACAATATAGTCTTTAATAACAGAAGAAATTTGGTTGATAATCTATGCAGGACAATTTTTTTCGGCATTCAAAATAATTTAAAGCATCAGAATGCGGCATCTAATAGTAACGACATGAAAATATTGATGGATAAATTTCAACTTTCTTTTGCAAAAATATTGATTGAATTTTTGCAGAACAACGAATATGAAAAAGCAAGAAACCATATAATTCGCAATATAGAGTATGTAGATTCATTTGTCAGTTTGAGCGAAAAAAACAAGTCATTTGTGAAAAAAAATTTAAACGATTTGATGGGCATATTTACTCCCATTGAGCAGAATGATAAAATCAAACAGTCTTTGGAATTTATGTATTTGGAAATGTTTAGGCAACAGATTAATAATTTAGGAAGCCACGAAACATCTGAAGTTTTTTTCGATATTAATGGTTATAACCTTAAATATCACGTATGCAATAACTCTGATGTATTGCCGTTTTCTGATAGATTAAAAGTGGATAATATTGATGATTATTTTAAACAATGCATATTTCCAAAAGTTACATTTATTGAAAGCTCTTTGATTTTGCAAATTGCAGACCATTATGGTTTGCCGTTTCATTGGGAAGACCTTATAGATAAGTTGAAAACAGAAACCCATATCTCTGAATCCGATATTTGCAAGCAAGTTTACCGTGAATTATCAGAAATTCTTGGCGGGGAATTAGTTTTTATGGTAGATAAACAAGATTTTTGTTTTATTCCCAAAGATACAGATAACAGGCTTTACGTCAACAATATGGCTTCTGGCGAAAAGACATTTGGTGTTTTGCAAAAAATGGCAAAGATGAATCTTTTGTCTTCTGACCATTTTTTGATTTTTGATGAACCAGAAAATCATTTGCATCCACAATGGCAGGTTAAGTTAGCAGAAATTCTAATTGCTTTGGTGGAAAGAGGTATTTCCATATTGCTAACGACCCATAGCGCAACCTTGATTGATGCTTTGCAGGAGTTTGCTGAATCAAAAGATTTGTCGGATAAAACGAATTTTTATTTTGCGGATGAAAGTTGCAAGACTATAAAAAATGTAAATGATATTAATAATAATGGCAAAGATGTTATATTTAAATCATTTTACGATGCTAAAAAATTATTGCCGGATTTGCCTTAGCAATGATTGATGATTCTGAATCTTTTGGCTGTGGTTGCGATTTAGTTTCTCTTTGTGGTTGTTGCAAAGATGAAAACAGCTATAATAACAATTGGAGTTGTAACGATAAAGATGCTATTCCATTCATAAAAAATAAGATTTTTTACAATGGGAGGTGTTTATGTGCTTCTGGAGAAAACCCTGATTGTGTGTATAAATATGCCGGAGATAAAGTCATTGCCATAGAAATAAAAGACCAACCAGAAAAAAATATTAAGTATGATGAATTAGTTGATAAAATCAAAAATTGTTATGATTGCGCATGTAATAATGGGTTAATTCTCGTGGTGTTTATTTTGCAAGTGTCAAGCATAAAAAATTCTTCCAAAAATGAATCCCAATTGCTTGATAATTGTGACAAGGGTTTAAGAATGCATAATTTCAGAATTGGCAAAGATGAAAAATTGCTTATCAAGGATAAAAACTTCAAAAATACTCAAATAATGTTTAGAGTTGTAAAGTGCAAAGATTTTAACGATAAGTATTTTAATTCCATATTAACCTGCATTTAATTTGGAAATCTGCATATATGTCAGGGGAATAATCTTTTTGGACCTGCCCGGGAAATTGCTTACCTTAGTAATTGCTGATTAATCCAAACTTAATGCTCTGGAGCATGGAGCAAGCGATATGCGAAGCTACATCGCAACCCCCCTTAACTATACAATTTGATGACGATAAAAAACGCTGATTTGCTGGTTTGGGAGTGGGAATTTTTACGAAAAACGCTTAAATTTGCGTAAAAAGGGCATAATTTTGAATTGCCTGTACTAAAAAATTGGGTTGATTATTGATTACAATACAATGACAAACGTTGACGAAAGGCAAAAATGAAATTATATTTATTGTGTTATGGAGCATTCTATGAAAAAAGGAAATAAAATCCTCAAAATATTAGCGGCGATAATGTTTGTCGTCGCAGCTGCTGCTACGACGGCAACAGCGCAGTTTGCAAGCGGTACTGGAACGGAAGTGAGTCCTTGGATTATCACTACGGCTCAGCACTTGAGAAATGTGAACAATTATTTGGGTTATGCCCATCGAGATAAACATTTCAAGCTCGGCGCGAATATAAACCTGAATGGCAGCGCCAGCAATCAATGGACACCGATAGGGAGGAGTAGTGAAGGAAATGTTGGGTTTGCTGGCAGTTTCGATGGCGCAGGATACGTTATTAGCGGTGTTTATATTGATAATAATTTGGATCTTCAGGGTTTGTTCAGCCATACTATATATTACGATGCAACAATAAAGAATCTTGGCGTTGTAGGGTCGTTTATCAAAGGAAGGAGCGCTGTTGGTGGATTGGTGGGAGAAGCAAATCATAGCACAACAATCACAAACTGCTATTCAACAGCAAATGTTCAAGGAAACAACTTTGTCGGTGGATTGGTGGGATATAATAGTGGCACAATAACAACTAGCTACTCAACAGGGAGCATCCAAGGAATAGGTGCTGAGAACTATGCTGTCGGTGGGTTGGTGGGATATGATAGTGGTAGTGGTACAATAACAAATAGCTATTCAACGGGAAATGTTCAAGGAAGTGAGAATGTCGGTGGATTGGTGGGAGATAGGAGTAGAGGCACAATCATCACAAACTGCTACTCAACAGGGAATGTTCAAGGAAACAACTTTGTCGGTGGATTGGTAGGAGGACAACGCCTCTACGGCACAATCACAAATTCTTATTACGATAGCCAAACAAGCGGACGGAACGATACTGGTGCGGGAGAGCCAAGAACTACAGCGCAGATGAAGCAGCAAAGCACTTATTCTGGCTGGAACTTTAATAGTATTTGGTATATTAACCAAGGAAACGATTATCCAAAATTACGTATTTTTTTACATACCGTAACATTTAATTCTAACGGCGGTTCATCGGTTGCTTCAATAAACAATATCACAGCAGGCTCAGCAATAACCGCTCCGACTGCTCCAACAAGAAATAACTATACATTCGGCGGATGGTTTAAAGAAACAGCCCTAACAAATCAGTGGAATTTTTCTACGGACAGAGTATCAGGCAACATAACGCTTTATGCCAGATGGAATCCTGTATCTTACGCAATAGCCTACAATCTAAACGGCGGCACCCAAGCAAGCAGCCCCCCGGCAAGCTGCAATATCGCAAGTTCAGCAGTAATGCTGCCAACTCCTACAAAAAACGGCTATACTTTTGTCGGCTGGCATAGCAACGAAGATTTGACAGGCTCGCCTATAACATCTATTACTGCCGGCAGCTGCACAAGCAACAGAACGTATTGGGCAAGATGGAGCCCTGCACCTTACAATATAAATTACGAACTTAATGGTGGCGAGAACGATGCTTCTAATCCGGCGACTTACACAATAGAAAGCGACCCGATTGCACTGAACGAGCCTGCCCGCAATGGCTTCACGTTCACTGGCTGGTACAGCGATGCCAATTTATCTGTTCCAGCAGAAACGACTATTCCGACTGGTTCAACAAACAACATAACGCTTTACGCTGGCTGGTTGGCAACTCCGTATCAAATTACTTACCATTTAAATGGAGGAATAAATCATACATCAAACCCATTGGCTTACACCATTGAAAACGCAGAAACCTTAAATTCTCCCGAAAAAAACGGCTATATTTTTGACGGATGGCATGATAATGTTGATTTTAACGGAAATACAGCAACGTCTATTTCTGCTGGAAGCACGGGAAGCAAAGAGTATTGGGCAAAATGGATTCGTATTGAATATGAAATACAATACAATAATCTGTTCAATGGCACAAATCACCCTTCCAATCCATTAACTTATAACTTTGAAAGTCTAGATATAACTCTGCAAAATCTAACGAGAGACGGCTATACATTCACTGGCTGGTACAGCGATGCAAACTTGTCTATTCCAGCAGAAACAACTATTCCGACTGGCTCAACGGGCAACATAACGCTTTACGCAGATTGGCTGGCAATTCCATATCAAATCACATACCATTTAAATGAAGGGACAGCAAATCATGCATCAAACCCAGCGACTTACACCATTGAAAACTCCGCAAGTTTATATTCACCTACAGAAACGGGCTATAACTTCGGTGGATGGTATGACAATATCGAACTGACAGGCACGGCAATCACGGAAATTCCAGCTGGCAGCATTGAAGATAAAGCTTTCTACGCAAAATGGACGCCTACGCTTTACATAATAAGCTACATCCTAAACGGCGGAGCAGTTGACATTGCCAACCCTGCAACCTATACAATAGAAAGCGACCATATCACGCTAAACGAACCCACTCGCGCAGGCTTTTTATTCACAGGCTGGTACAGCGATTTCAATTTATCCATCCCAGCGCCAACAACAATCTTAGCAGGCTCAACAGGCAACATAACGCTTTACGCAGGCTGGCAAGCCAACGACATCAACCCCATCATCCCAAATCGGGAAAATCGGCTAATCGGGGCCATCGGGGTTCAGACAACAAGCAATGCAATAATCTTGGAAAACCTCCCTGCCAACACAAAAGTAGAAGTATACAATTTACAAGGCAAGCAAATCTACTCCGCAAATCCTAAAAATCCTAAAATCCTGAAAATCCCGGTTCAGACAAAGGGAATATACGTGGTTAAGATAGGCACCCAAACTCTACGCATAGCAGTGAGGTAGGAGCATGGAACAACCCCCATTACTCCGCCATTGGAAGCACAAAATCTTCGCTTAAAATTGCGCCTTGACCGGTCATGGCTTCTTTTTGCAAAGCCGAACCGGGAGCGATATTAGCCTGCCTAGTAGCCATAACCCCAAGGGTTAAAACAACCGCAAACAAAGTCAAAGCCACGTAGCGGGTTAGCTTCTGAATGAAGGTCGCCGCACCAGCCGTTGAAAACGCAGACTGCGCAGTCATGCCGCCAAGCCCAGCCAAACCGCCCATTTTATCGTTCTGCACAAGAACGAGCAACACAAGCAATATGCACAAAATCACATGCACAACAATCAAAGTCCAAAAAATAGCACCCATTTATTTTTCCTCAGCTGCACTAATTATAGAAAAAAATGAGTCGGATTTCAAGGCTGCGCCGCCAATTAAGCCGCCATCTATGTCTTTTTGAGCCAAAAGACCGCTTGCATTGGCTGGATTCATGCTTCCGCCGTACTGAATGCGGATAGCTTGGGCTGCAGACTCGCCGTACAGACCAGCTACCAGTGAGCGAACATATTTTTGAGCCTCCTGTGCTTGGTCGTCCGTTGCTACAACGCCTGTGCCAATAGCCCAAACCGGCTCGTAGGCAATTACGGTTTTCAAAGCGTCTTCGGAGGAAATGTCTTTGTAGGCGCCTTTTACCTGCGCAGTCAAAACGCTTTCCAGCTTGCCGCCGTTCCGCTCATCCAAGGTCTCGCCAATGCAAATGATGGGCTTTAAGCCTGCGCCCAAAACCTTTTTTGCCTTTAGGTTAACCGTCTCGTCTGTTTCGCAGAAGTATTGCCTTTGCTCGGAATGCCCGACTATAACATACTCCGCGCCTAGCTCCTTGACCATGTCTATGGAAACTTTGCCCGTATAGGCTCCCTGGTCTTGCCAGTGAATATCTTGAACAGCAAGCTTCACATTGCTCCCCTTAATGACATCCGCAACTTTTGCGGCCGCCAAATATGTTGGGGCAATCACCACTTCCGCCTTTGAAATGCCTTTGGTCTTTGCAACAATTTCCTCTGCTAGAGCAATGCTCTCAGCAACGGTTTTGTTCATTTTCCAGTTTCCGGCTATTATGTAAGAACGCATATCTATTTCTCCTATTTTAGAATTGAATTGCTTTAACTTTCTGGGTTTTGCCATCTAAACGAACCAAATCATCTACTACTTTGCGCAAATTCGCGCTTAAATCATTCAAACTCTTCATTGAATCCTTTGCGTCTATCAAGGTATGCTCAATGGCGGAATGAGCTTCTTCCACCCTTTTTGACTTCAACGAAAATTCATTCATTCTGATTCTAACCTGTTTGGCGTATTCGTTCATTGAATTTGTGGATACGCCAATTTTGTCAACATTGCGGCATGTTTCATCAATATCGCTTGCCACATGTTCTACTTTTGCGTTTATGTGCTGAGTGCTTGAATTTATCTCCGCTATGCTGGCAACCATGCTTATTGTGGAATCCCGCAGCTCCAAAGCGTCTGCTGATATTTCTTTTGAAAGGTTTTGGCGATCTTTTACAATCTGGGCAAGCGGAATAATCTGATTTTCTTGCAGATTTGCAAGCTGCGATTGAACAGCCATTATTTTCTCGTACAGCTCATCAATTATATCGCACATTTCTTTTATGGCGCCCAAAGGCCGCTCTTTTGTTATTGAACTGACGGTTTTGGTTGCGCATTTGCGAAGCTCGCCTGTGCGCTCTGTCATTTTTTCAAACAAGCTGTGCAGCTCCGCCACGGATTTGCTGATATTGTTTATCTTGTCAAGCTCAGTAACGCTTTCGGTGTCAATATCATTCACTGCTTGCGTCACCGACATAACGCTAGTCTGAACATCGCAGGATTTATAGTTAAGTTCCTTCATGGCTATGCTCATTTGAGAAACGGAAGGTTTTATATCAATTGTGCTTGTAGTTACGCACGAGGCAAGTTTTTTTAAGCCATCAACATTTAGCTTTATTTCTTCTATGCCCACGGCCATGTTGCTAACGTTGTCAACCACTTCTCCGGAGGCAGCAGCCATTTCTGCGGTGCGCTGCCCAACCAGCTTGGCATCGTAATCCACTATGTCTAGCATGTCTGCGCATGCGCCGCTCAAATCGGAAACTCTGTCTGCGCTGGTACGCACGCTTTCAATAAAAGCTCCAACGTTATGAACCACAACATTAAGATCTTCAACCAGACTTCTAAGCTCTGCCGGCGATTTTGCGCTCATGTCGAAATCTTCAAAGCGAATGCCCTTGGTTGCCAAGCGATGTATGTAATGAGACAGACTGCGCAAGGAAGTTACAAATGAATTCATTTGCTTGAAAACCATAAACAAACCCACAAGGAATGAGATTAGCATTATGCCTAATAAGTTTGCCATCAAGTTCAAACGATTTTTATTGAATTCTTTTGAAAAATTCTCAGATGCGCTGACAAGCCTCTCTGTATAGCCTCCTGTTGCCACAACCCAGCGCCAATCTTGAATGTAAAGCCCCTTTGCCATTCTTTCTGTGGGAGCGCAGGCTACGCATGGTTTTGAATAGGTAAATTTAACGTGGGAAGTATCGCTTGCATAAGCCCTTTCCATTATTTCTCTCGCAAATTTTTTGCCATTTGCGTCTTCTATCTCAAATACATTTTTGCCTCTGGGCAAAATATTGCCCAGCGAATCTCTGAATAAAATGGCGTTTCCGTTGTCTGCGTCAAAAATGAAATAAAAGCCGTAATGCCCTCTTTCGTTGTGCCAGTTCGCTTCTCCTAAAAATTCCAAGACTTTTTCTTTGTAGGTATCCAAGCTATCTGGGTATTTATGTGAAAAAGCCAAGTACGGATGAATTATGGAACGTGCAAAGCCAAGCCACGAATCTATGTTATCTTCTTCGCTTTTGCGCAGAACTTCGTTAAACTCAACAACGCTTTTTGCATCTGATTTCTCTACCATAAAATAAACCAGCAAGCCATTTATCAAGGCAAAAATCAGCAACACCGCCAACATGGATAAAATCATTCGCTGGTAAAAACTCACGGGGGTAATTTAGAAAAAAGCTTGGGCTTCTAATTACAACAGCCTAGATGAAGTTTTGCCTCATCAAGCGACATGCCGCTTTCCCAAAGAGCAAATACTTTTTCCATGCCCTTGGCATCGCTTCTGGCTTCGCCAATCTCTATGCCCTCTTCCTTAGCGTAATCCAGCTGATTCTTCTGGTCGCACCGATACATAAAACGAGACAAATATTCGTTGTACTCCATAGGCGTTAATTTAGAAATTTCTGCAACGTTAAACAATTTGTCAAACAATTTATCGCTGAAATGCTCCGGCTTGCGCTCAAGCTCATGGGTATGCCGCAAAGAAAAAAGAAGCTGGTCATGCAGGCTTCGGCATTCTTCAACTTTTTTTTCGAACCTTGGCAGTATCACAAAAACCTGCTCAAAATAATCGTATCTAACCTCTGGATGTTTTCTGTTGGACGGGGAAATGCACTGAACTATCTCATCGCACTTCTCGCCGAAATAAGCGTTGAAATCAAGGAAGTTGAGAGAATAAGTGTTAGGAAAATTAAAATCCCAGTCTCCGCCTTTTGGGCCGCTGTTTGCGATAGACATGCACGAATAGTAGGCAGCCCTTTTGATAAAATGTTTCTGCGGAGCTACCTGCATTTCCACGATGAATTTTCTCCTATTGGCGTCCACGCAGTGAATATCAAGAACAGAATCCCTGCTGCCCAAAGTCTGCCCTTGGATGTAAGGGTTTTTGATAAGCACATCCTCTACAGGGCATGCCAGCACCTCCGCAAGAAAAATGTTCAGCAAAGCGATGAGCAATTCCTTATCCTCCTCGCTTGCAAACACTTTTTTAAACATAAAATCAATCGTCAGCTTTGCAAACCTGCCGATAACAATTTTCTCCATAAAACCTCCGTTTTGTTCCTTATACTCCTTAGACGGAAAAAAGGGGGTAAAATCAGACGGAAAATTTATTTTTTTGCATTTTGCAAACAATTGTTGACAGAACTAGCGATTTTCGCTTAAGAATACTGAAACTATTTTCAGTAAATTAGCATTTTTTGGCGGAACCTGCAATAGAGGCTCTATTTCATTTTTCAGTGAAAAGTTGTAAAAATTATGTTTTCGCAATTATTTAAAGCATATTTGTTAAAAAAATTCTATATTTATGCAACTTGGCAAATTTAATGTTTAGTTAAAAGTGGAGAGTTGAGAATTGAGAGTTATTAATCAAATATCAAGCGCAGGTGCTAATCTTAGTGCTCAAGGTCGCTATGCACATAATAACTCTCAAC
>WRMM01000013.1 GCA_009777135.1 Candidatus Fibrimonadales bacterium | reverse complement strand
GGCAATTTTAACAGAATTGCAAAAAGCGTGCAAGCAAGCCGGCGGCAAGCCGCCAGGCATAGAATACAAGGAGCTAACCCGCTGGGCAGTTCTGGATGCCGGCGATATTATGGTTCATCTGTTTGAGCAAAGCCGCAGAGAAGAAATTGCTTTGGACGAATTGTGGAGCCAAGCGAAGAGAGTCGAGCTTGCTAAAGAGGATTTTGCAAAGAAGCAGAAAGCAAAGGTCAAGACGAAAGAGTTTGTGTAAAATACATGCCACAACCGCACGAGTTCATTTTTAAACCTCATTGCTTTTTGCCAGAATCAGAATTGGCTGGAATTTTTGGAGTTTACAAAATATTCTAGAATGGGGAAATAGGGCAGTAATCCGATACTGGGCATAAATTGCACGGATAAATTTTTTGGCAAAAAAAGGCACTTTCGTTTATTGGCTCGGCAAAAAATTGCAAAGCGTGGCAGGCTAGGGCGGGATTTTTAGGCGATAATTCCTTGTAAAGAGAATTTGCTGTTTTTAATTTTTCTTTTGGGCTTTCATCTGGAACGTAAATTTTTGTTTTGATTAACCAGCGTCTGGCTCCGGCGGAATTTGGAAGCGGTGGCTGAGTTCCAGCTCCCATTGAAGAAAATAAAGCCAAGCGATGCAAAAAATTCAAAATCTTCGGGCGAAGAGCGCTGTTTTTTCCCATATAATAAATCTCGCTGCACTCACGCCAAAGATCGGAGGGCGAATGGCTTTTTGCCCATAAGTCAAGGCGGTTTTCCCTAATGCGCGCAAATCTGCCAACGCTCCAAATTATGCCTGCAGCTTGCGGAGCTAGGCTCCAATTTTTAAGACCGCATTTTAAAATCGCATTCAAAATCAAATTTTCAGCAGGAGCAGGCAGCTCCGCAACATCCTTAATTTCTTTTTGCAATTCTAGCAAAAAAAATTGCAACTCCGCCAAATTTATACCCTGCTGCAAAGCAGAACCCAAAAGCAGCCAATTTATTTTTGCATGCAAAGTTTCTGCATTGCTCGCCGCTTCTGCAATCGGGTCTTTTAACTGCGAAGCTTTTAAAATCCATTCGCTAACAGGATTAGTCACACAGCAATCCGAATCTTAAACCCAAAGCAGAAATTTTTATGGAATCAATTCTTAATTTTTCGCAAAGAGAGCGAATCCAGTAAAGACCGCATATAATCACGTCTCCCCTGCCCTGTTCCAAACCGGGCATGGCATTTCTCAGCTCTTTTGATAAATTGCTCAAATGTATTATAACTCGCTCAATATCAGCAACAAAAATTGTTTGCCCCTCCAAAGCCTCCGCATCAAAATGCTTTATCTCCTTTGCCAGCATTCCAAGGGCAACAGCTGTTCCGCCCACGAAATAGGTATCTTTTTTAGCAAAAGGTTTTATGTTAATGCTCTTGAAAAATTCCTTTGCCCATTTTTTATATTCGGGACCTGGTATAATACCCATCTGCTCAGAAAGAGCAAGAGCGCCAACAGGCATGCTCAAAAACTTTTTTCCAATTGATAATTCCGTTGACCTTCCGCCCACATCAGCAGTTAAAATATCTTTGCCATAAATTTTTGAAACAGCCTTGTAAGAAAGCTCTGCTTCCTCTTCGTTGCTTATTATGCGAGGTTTTACCCAAACAGCGCGCTCAACAGCCTGCAAAATTTTTTCTTGATTATTGGCGTTTCGCATTGCCTCAGTCATGGCAACAGCCTTTATTTCTGCCCCCAGCGAATGCGCCATTCCCCTAAATTTTGTTAAAATTTCGCAAAGAGTTTCCAGATTACCTTCATCAAGCCTGCAAACTTCCATTTTTTGCGCCAAAGCCTTTACATTGCCATCTTCTTTTTTTGCGACTAAAAGAATTGTGCTGTGGCTGCCTATATCTATTGAAGCGATGTGCGGAAAAGCATTAAACATTGCAGTGAATTTACTAAATTTCAAAGCCATGCGTTTATCGTTTTCCATTTTATTTTTAGCAGCAGCTCTGTATGCTGCGCCGCTTAGAGGCGTGATTGTGGAAGAGACTACCGATAGGCCAATTCCGCACGTAAACATTACATATATTTCTGGCAAAGTTTTGGGGCAAAGCGATAGCAGAGGCAGATTTGAGTTTACGCTGGATAGCAGAAACGCCGTTTTGCTTTTTAAAAAAGCTGGTTTTGACAGCACAGTTGCAGAAATGCAGGATTTTGCCGATTTGCTGGATGTTGTTGTAACCATGCGCTCAAATGCCAGGCACCTTGGAAGCGCAACGATTATAGGCGATGGCAGTGCAGCTTGGCAAAATCCAAAAGCAGTTTCCATGCAAAAGCTTGAGGATGCGGCCGGGCTTCGCTTTGATTTAACCGAGCATTTGAGCCAAATGCCAGGCATGTCTGGGCAAATGGATTTTTCAAGCAATTTGTTTTACGATGGCAGCCGAGCAGAAGAAGTGGCTTATCACCTTGGCGAACTTAGGGTTCCGAATATGCGGCACTTGGATATAGGTTTTCCTGGAAATTTATCGGTTATAAACCCGCGGGCAATTGAGAATATAAACATCAATGAGCATTACGGAACAAATCCCTTTAACCAAGGGCTTGCAGGCTCGGTTCAGTTTGCGCCTAGAAATTCAGATGAATTTAAAGCGAATATTTCAATGGGAACAACTTTAAGAGAAATTTACATGGAAGGTCCTTGGCTCTTTGGAGACGGCTTTGCTTTTAGCGCAAGATATTTGGATCCTTTTATGCTAAAAAACATGGGCGAAAAATTTTTCACCGAATTTAGAAAAAAAGATGATCGCAACGATGATCGTCCAGCTGAAACCAACTTCTTTTCTCTTTCTTCAATGGATATTTACGCAAGGCTTTTTGGCAGTGATTCCTCTCACAATAGCTGGGCTTTAACAGGGCTTTATGCAAGCGATGAGTACTCCGTTCGCCAAGAAAGCGTTGCTGTGATACAGGGTACGCAAATTTACGGTCTGGCTTCTGCCGAATATAAAACCTTTGGCGGCACAAATATTCATGTAGGAATGATTTCGCAAGAAATTTCAAAAAATTTAAAAGACACTTCTGCTTTCAGAAAAATTGAATGCCCTAATATTATTATTTGCGACCCAAATTTAATAGACAATTATGAAAAATCGCATTTAACCGCAAGCACGGGAATATCTTGGGAGCAAACCGATAATCTGGGATTTGCTCTTTTGTATGACTTTCACAATGTTTCAAGAAAGTGGGGAGAAGATCTCGGCTCTGAAGATGAATTAAATGACAATGTAGTTCAAGCGAATATTTATTATAAAATCGGAAGCAGCACATTCAGAAATACGCTTGGAGCAGGCGGAGTTTTTTCTTCTTCTGCAAAGCAAATTTTGCCTCTCGCTTCTTTTGACACAGAAAAAGAATTCAGCAAGAGTTTGGCTGTTTTTGGAAATACGGCATGGCGCTCCGATTGGCATGAGTATTTAGACGGAAACGAAATAAAAGGCGAACTAAACGGCGGAGCTTCCATGAAAGCTGGCACAAGGCTAACTTTTGGCGGTGTGAAAATTTCTGCGCACGGACTTGGCCGTTATTATCCAAATCCTATTTTGCCAATTCCCGATGCTTTTGAATATTATAAAGAACAGCAAAAAGTTGATTTTGGATGGGTAAGCGGCGCTCAAATGACTTTTGAATACCATAGCCTGCACAGAGTTGCGCTCCAAAGCAATGTTTCGCGCATCTATGGCGAATACGAACTTCCAAACGGTCATTCCCTGCCATGGCAGGCAAACTCACACTTGGACATGGCTTCGCATTTGAGAATTTATCCAAGAAGCGATTCTCTTATATCGTTCATAATCAGCCATCGCGCTGCCCTTAACAAACCGCTCTACGAATGGGCAATAACGCCTCCCACCGCAGAAGAACCTGGGCAAAGGCATATTAAACTCTCCGATGAAACTGCCTCTCTTTTTCGCACGGACTTTCGCTTTAATTTGGATTTAAAATCAAATGTTAGATTTTTTTTCTTGGAAAAAGTGCGTTTTTTTGTGGAAGCAAATAACATATTTGCGCCGATGGATGTAAAAGCGCTTCGCTTTTTGGGAGGCGATAATGCAAGAGAACGTTCTGTTTCTGTGAGCAACATTAGCGACAACGGATTTGACATTGTGCCATTTATGGCAAAAGGAATGGGATTTTATCTGCAATTTGGCATAGAAGGACATTTTGGGCTTTGATATGAATGAAACACCTTTGCAAACTTATCTGCGCGCTCAAGGAGAATTAGGCGGGTTTGAGGTTATTTTGTCTGAACCCATATTAAATGATTTGCCCGATTTTACCGCTGAACAGCCGATGGTTATTCAGCCTGCTCCGCTAGCTGTTAGCCACTTGCCACAGGCTAATGATTCGCTGTGGAAAGATACTGCTAACCTCAATGATTTTTATTTGGCTTTGCAGAAACATTCTGTTTATACTAAATCTATGCGGTCTTTGAGTTTTTCTGTTCCTAAAGAAATTAAAATGAATGCTGCTTATCTTTTGCTTTTTCATTCACCGCAAGAACTGACTGCAGCGGCTAGAGAAGTTTTGGAAAGATTGCTGAAAAAATTGGATGTAAATTTGAATACATGCGCTATATCTTTCTTTTTTAAATGCAGCGGGATTGCATTGCCAAGAGAGAAGGCAATTTTAAGAGAAATGCTTTACAAAGAGATTGAACTTATAAATCCAGAAAAAATAATTTTCTTTAGAGAAGCCCCCAGGCCAGAAAAAACCGAAGCTTCTGCCAAGGTTGATGGGGAGCCAATAACATTTGCAAATAAATCTGCTATAATTTTATATTCTCTTTTGGAAATGCTTCCCAATGCAGCGAATAGCAAAGAAAAAATTATTGAAACTTGGAATGCGCATTTGCCTAATAGCGGTTGGTTTTCGCCAAGTATTTTCCAGGCGTAGCAGTTATTGCAGCCATGGCTTCTTTGTGAGTAAACGCTTTTGGATATCGCCTGAACAACGTTTTTATCTGCTCCATTAAATCCAAAGAATCTGCCGAAGCCAAGCTGTCCGTAGCAATGCAAATATCTGCTCCGCTTTTTTTCCACATTTCAAAATCTGGGTCTTTATGCCCAAACCATTCATGGCTTTGAGGGCAATGCACAATGGCAATATCATTTTTCGCCATAAAATCCAAGTCTTTTTCAGTTAAAAAATTTCCATGAACTATAAACCCATTTTTAACAAGCCCCAATTCATCTTTAAAAATCTCCAAAAAATCGCTAAACCTATCGCTATCATCAAACTCTGCCAAATGAATGCTCCAAGGTATGCCTGCCTCCCGACACTGCTTAATAGCCATCCTAACAAGCTCTGGCGGAGTAGCATAAATTGAATGGGGAGTGCAAGGAAAAGGAAGCGGCTGTTTAATTATTTCGTGCATGGAGAGAATTGGGGTATGGGGTATGGGGTATGGGGTATGGGGTTCAGACATTTGGTTTCCTACATCATAGATTATGCCTGTATTGACGCTATGAGCTAATTCTAAGCCTTTAATGTAGCTTTTTTGATAATCTTCTTTTGTCCAGTTTGCCACTTCTTTGCGAAGCTCGGAGAGCCATTCAAAAAAAGGCTTGTTGCGCGGGAGCTTGCCTGCAAGGCTGCTTAGCTCCAAGTGGCAGTGCGCGTTTATGAGCGGCATTTCAAGAAAATCCATTTGCGGATGCCTTCCAGATTTTCGCCATTCGGATATTTTTTTGCAAGCCGCGCGCCACGCCACAAAATAAATAATAAAACGAAAAATTCATAAATCAAACCAAAGATGAAAAAAATAAAACGAAAAAAACCTGTTTTCAAAACTAATATACCCTTTGCGCTCCAATCCTCGTTTTTATATTCCCAAGTTGGGCAATAACAACCGCCAGTCATTCCCATTGCTATTGAATCATAAAAAGGATCGCCCAAAGAACCTTTGACCTCAAGCTCTTCAAATTTCACAGAAAAAAGATTCCATAACCGAGTTATAAACTTTTTTGCCGCTTGCCAAATTCTATTCTCAACGTGGGGATAAAAAAGAGCCTGAAAATACGGAGTATCCGTCCCTTCTTTAATTCTTTCCATTTTCGCATTTAATTCGGAAGCCAAAACTTTTTCAGATTTTACCAGCAAATCAGTGCCTAAACGCCATATTTCCCACCTCCAAAAACGCAACCTCAAATCTTGCTCTTTTTTAGAAAAAGAAAATGCAATGCAAAATTTCATTTATCATACTCATCCGCTTTATCTTTCACAGTTTTAATAAGTTCTTGGAAAGACTTTGTTTCCAAAATGCTTTTGAACTGGTCTTGATAGTTGCGGGTGGTAGAAAGGTCGTCTATGACTAAATCCCAAACACGCCATGAATTGCCAGATTTATCCATTTTATAAACCATGAGCATATCTTTGCCCTTGCTCCAAGAATGTATCGAAACCTCGACTTCTTCGCCATTCTTTCTGAATTTTGGCTCTTTATAAACTGTAGAATCCGGTGGGGTGAAATTTGTGGTTTTGAATCTATGAACGCTGCTATTCTCTATCATTCTCTGAAATTCCTTAGAAAACTCCGCTTTCTGAGCGGGAGTAATTGTATCTAAAGTTTTTCTTGGCAAGCTACGTTCCGCCATTTTCGCAAAATCAAAAAGACCGCTGCTCAAGAACTTGATTCTCTCTATATCTTTGGCTGTATGGGTCTTTTTTTTAAGCTCCTTTTGCAGTTCCGTATCGTTTTGCTTTAATAAAGCAACTGGGTCTTGCGATGCAAAAAGCGATGCGCACATTAAAAGAGAGGCCAAAATTGTCTTTTTCATAATAACTCCTTTGCCGTAATATAGAAATTACCACCGCCCTTTGTTATGGAAAGAAGCTCCGTTGTATAGCGGGTAAGTTTGCTGAGCGGCGCATTTGCGAAAAATCGATGCTTTTTGCCATCGCCATCGCTGTTTATAATCTTTGCGCCCCGTGAAAGCAAATCGTTTGCAACCATGCCGGCAAAAGCAGATGGGCACTGAACGCTTAAATCCACCCAAGGTTCGCGTATTTCCACGCAACTCGGCTCTATTAGCATTTTTGCGGCATCAAGGCAGGCTTTTTTTATCACCGCCAAATTGATTTCCCCAGAAACTTCCAATTTGCGCAAAATAAATTTGACATTGCTCAAAGAGCCTTTACCCAAAACTCCCGCCTCGCAAAATTCATTCAAAGCGGAATCCAAAGCCTCCTTAACTTCCTGCGAAAGCTCGTCAAAAATCTCAATTCCTTCTCCGCAAACCGCAGAAAGAGATATGCTGACTTTTGTGTCTCCAATTTGGCAAAAATTTTCAACAGCATTCAAATCTTTGGATAAAACCTCTTTAAACTCCACGCTAGGCTCGCCGGCTTTAACTTCGCAATTAAATTCTCTTTTCAATCTGGATAAAATAAAATCAAACTGCACCGCTCCCATCGCATGCAAAGTCCAAGAGCCATCGCTTGGGTTTTCTGATATTTTTACCGAATTATCCGTGCGTTCAATGCTTTTCAGAGACTCTTCCACGCGTTTCCAATCTTCGCTTTTCAAACATTCAACGCGCATTTGCAATAGCGGCGCATATTTGCCGATTTTTTTATGCGGCATTCCTTTCACAGCATATATATCGCCGCAAAAAATTTCCGAAACCTCTGCAAGATTTTGAGCGTGTATGCGATAAAATTTCAAATCTTTTGGAAATTTTTCTTTTTGCAAATTTTTATAACTCTTGAAAATCGCCGTTTCTCCAATTCCGGCAAAAGAGCGATAGCGAATAACCTGCCCCAATTCCTTGCTTTTTATTGTTTGAGGTTTAACAAAAAACGAAAGCCCGTTCAAAAGCGAACGAACTCCGATATTTTTTTTCGCAGAACCGGCGTAGCACAAAATATGCGTGCCTTTGCAAAATAATTTTTGCAAGCCAAAAAGCAATTCAGCAGTTTCCGGAACTTTGCCGGCAAGCATTTTTTCCAATAATTTATCGTCTGCAAGGGAAGCAGCTTCAAATGCCTCTTTGCGAAAAGTTTCCATCTCATTTTTTTCTTTTTTAAAATCAAAAATATCTTCTTTGCCTTCATCATTGTGCTTCAAAAATTTTCCGCTCAAAATATCCCATACGCCCTCATCCTTAACCGGCCACGAAAGCAGAACAGGGCAAAGCCCGAGCTGTTCTTCTATTTCCAAAAAACTCTCTTCCAGCCTTGATTCCGGCAAATCTGTTTTATTGAAAAATACAATGCAGGGTTTGTTCAAAGATTTTAGTTTTTCCCAAGCGGCAAATGTTTGCGGCTGTATCCCATCCACAGCAGAAACCACCAAAACCGCGCCGTCTGCAGCTTCCAAAGCGGTATCGGCTTCCATTCCAAAATCAATGTGCCCCGGAGCGTCTATCAAATTCCACCAAATATCTCTCCACTCAAAATTTGAAATCCCAGCTTCTATGGTTATGCCCTTGGCTTTTTCTTCAAACAAATAATCCATAGAGGCAAGCCCGTCTTCCACGTTGCCAGCTCGCAAAATTTTGCCAGCAGTCCACAAAATACGCTCCGAAAGCGTGGTTTTGCCAGCATCTATGTGAGCAAGTATAGCGATGTTGCGGATGTCTTTCAATGCACCCCGTCCTCAATCTTCTCAAATTTTTTATCATTATACCAATTCTGAATTTTTTGCAAAACTTCTGGCGAAAAGTCAGGTTTATTATCCAAAATCTGGCTTGCGATATTTATGGTTTTCTCAATGAGCAGTTTGTCTTGAACCCAGTCAAATGAACGCAAAACCCAAGCACCGCTTTGGTCTGAGCCTTCCAAATTCCCAGCTCCTCTGTTTTGCAAATCCATTTCCGCTATTTCAAAACCATCGTTGGTTTTTGAAAATTTCGACAAACGCTCAAAAGCAACGTTATCGCTGTTGCACATCAAAAAACACCAAGCCAGCTCGCTGCCGCGCCCCACCCTGCCGCGCAACTGATGCAGCTGCGCTAAGCCAAAACTTTCTGGCTTGTCTATTGCTATCAAATTTGCTTCTGGAACATTAACGCCAACTTCCACAACCGTTGTGCAAACAAGCAAAGAAATTTCGCCTTTTGCAAAAGCGTTTAAATTCGCATCTCGCTCCAATTCCGGCATTTGCCCGTGAACAACGGCAATTTTCCAATCGCTCTTGAACTTTTTCAATTCTTCATAAACATCGCCAACGCTTCTAGCCTCGCCAAGCTCATCTTCTTGAACCCTGCTCACAACCAAATAACAGCGATTATCATTAAGCGACTCCCTGTAGAGATAATTCTTCATATCTTCGCGTTTTTCATTGCTAACAAGTTTTGTTGCAATTGGTTTTCTTCCCGGCGGTTTTTCATTCAAAACTATGGCTTCCAAATCGCCGTAAAAAGTCATTGCCAAACTGCGAGGAATGGGCGTTGCGCTCATAACAAGCAAATCCGGTTTATTGCCCTTTGCAAGCAAAGCCTCTCTCTGCCTTACCCCAAAGCGATGCTGCTCATCTATAATCACAAAACCCAAATTGCTAAATTCCACATCCTTGGAAAACAAGGCATGAGTTCCAACAACAACGTTAATTTCACCGCTTTTCAAGCCTGCCAAAATTTCCCTGCGTTCCGCCGCCCCAATTGCGCCCACAAGCAAAGCGAGTTTCAAACCAATGCTCTCAAAAACTTTTTCCATGCTTGAAAAATGCTGCCTTGCTAAAATATCCGTAGGAACCATGCAAGCAGACTGCGTGCCTGCTCCGCAAACTCCAATCATAGTTAATATTGCAATAACAGTTTTTCCGCTGCCCACATCGCCTTGCAAAAGAGCGTGGAACTGACGGCTGCTCTCAAGCCCGCTTTTCATTTGCTCCAAAACCTGAACTTGCCCTGCCGTTAAAGAAAATGGCAAATTATTTTTTGCAAACTCCATTTTTTGCAAATCAAATTTTCTCGAAATTCCAGAGTTCGCAAGCAATTTGCGCCTTTTTGCCATTCTCAAGCAAAATGGCAAAAGTTCCAAAATTTTATTTTCTCTCTTTGCGGCGTAGGCTTCTTCTATGGTTTGCGGAGAGTGCAGGCTTTTAAAAATTTCCATAAGCGGGCGCAAACCTAAAAAAGACAATAACTCAGGAGGGCAAGCATGTTCATCTGGTTCTAAAATCAATCTCAAATCTTTTTGCAAAAGATATTTTATAAAATTTGATATATGCATGCTTTCCACGCCAGCCTGCTTTGAATAAACCGACTTTATGCTGCCCGAATATTTTTCATCGCTTTTTAAAAAGAGTATTTCAGGATGCGACAGCTGCATCATCGAAAACTCGCTTGCTCTGCCTTTGGCAACCAAACGCATTCCTTTTTTCAGCTTTGACTGCCAATAATTAAAGGACTTTGCATTCCAAAAGGTTATCTCCATAGCTCCGCTTTCGTCTTGAAGAATAACGCTGAGCCGTTTATACTTAGGCTCAATGTTGGCAACGTAGCCATCTACAACAACCCAAGCATCCTTTCTAACGTCTTTTATTTTGGCAGCCTGCCTTTCGTCCAGCCATTCTCTGGGTATAAGCTGAAGCAAATCCCAAGGCGTATTTATGTCGCGTTTATTTAATGCGGCTATTCTTTTAGGCCCAAGGCTCGGAATGGAGGAAAGATGCACGGAGGTAAGGTAGAAAAATTCACGCTGGGATGGACCAAAATTTCTATCTTATCATCATGCCAGTAACAACCATAGACCCGAAAATTCTTTCTGAAATAAAAGGCCGGTTTGCCGAAGACGCCTTGCTTTCCGTAAATGCGGCTAAAAATTCAACGGCTATCAGATTTTTTCCCGAAAACCACGAGAACGAAATTCGCTCGCCGTTTTTTCGCGACACAGACCGCATTATACATTCAAAAGCCTACACCAGATACATTGACAAAACGCAGGTTTTTTATTTGTGCGAAAACGATAACTTAACGCACAGAGTGCTGCATGTTCAGCTTGTTGCAAAAATTGCCAGAACCATTGGCCGTATTTTAAAATGCAATGAAGATTTGATAGAGGCTATAGCTCTGGGGCATGACGTTGGGCATACTCCATTTGGGCATACGGGCGAAAGATTTGTTTCCAAGTTTTTAAAAAACAGAAAAGAAGGTTGTTTTTGCCACAATGCTCAGAGCCTAAGGCTTTTGCACGAGCTTGAAAAAAACGAAGGAAAGCACATAAACCTGTGCATTCAAACTTTGGACGGCATATTGTGCCACAATGGAGAGTGGCTTGTTGAGGAATACAAAAACAATCCATGCAAAACAAAAGAAGACCTTTTGGAAGAATACCAGAAATGCATGGTTGACGAAAGCGAGCCAAGAAATCTGCGTCCCATGACAATGGAGGGCTGCATTGTGCGGGTTTCCGATGTTATAGCTTATATAGGCAGAGATATTGAAGATGCCATTGCGGTAAATTTGATAAAAAGAGAAGAAGTGCCCGCTGATGTTTGCGAGGTTTTGGGAAATACCAACAAGCTTATAGTCAATTCTCTTGTTTTGGATATAATAAACAATAGCTACGGCAAAAATTCTATTAAATTTTCAAAAGATGCTTTCAATGCTTTGGACAATCTCAAAAAATGGAATTACGATAATATTTACAATAGCACAAAAAAAATGTCTGAAGATGATAAAATAGAGGCTATGTTCAATTATGTGCTGAATGCTCTTGTTGATGAAAAGTTGTGCGGAAACATAGAAGTTCAATACGAGAAATGGAAAGCAGAGCAGAGCGAGGAATATTTCAGCAAAAACGGCCCAGCCCGCATTGCTGCAGATTATCTCTCCGGAATGACGGACGATTTTTTAATGAATTCCTACAAAGAGCTTGTTGTGCCAAGGTCGTTTGGGTTTAGCTTTGCTGCGAAATAAAATTAAGCGTAAAAGAGGCACTGGCAAATCGCCGTTTTTTAAATGAACCAGCAAGGAATCGAACCTTGAACCCGCGCCTTAAAAGGGCGCTGCTCTACCAATTGAGCTACTGATTCGGTATGTTTAAATATAGCAAAAAAAAGACCTTTCGTCAAGGGGTAATTTAAAGTAAAAGTAATGATTGACTCAAGTCTTGGGTATGGGGTATAGGGTTTGGGGTATGGGCAATGCAAAAACATGCCCTTTTTAGCAAATATAAGCCGTTTTTTGTGAAATTCCCCATACCCCATACCCCAAACCCAAAGCGACTTAATCAGCGATTACTATATTTACCCCAAAACTATGCCTATTCTTAAAAAATTTCATTTTTTGATTAATCCCATTAGCGGCGGCGGGCAAGGGAAGGTTGTTTTTGATTTTTTGCCGGAAATTATGCGGTCTATGGCTTTTGATGAAACAGAATGGAAAAGGGAGTTCAGCATTTATGAACGCTTTGAGGAGCAAATTAAAGAGGCTCTAGCAAGTTCAGAATGTTTGATAGCAGCAGGTGGCGATGGTACGGCTACGGCGGTTTTTAATGTTCTTTTGAAGCATGAAGAGTTCAAAAATGCGAAAATAGGGCTTATACCGCTAGGAACAGGGAATGATTTGGGCAGAGTTTTGAATCTTTACTCTGCGCTTGTGGGTAGAGGATTGCTTTACACGGTTCGCAAACTTGTCACTGCAAAATCCAGAAAACTTGATTTATGGAAAATAAATGGGAAATTTGCAATGGCAAACTATTTTTCCGCAGGCATAGATGCCCGTATTGCCTACGATTTCAACCACGATAGGGCTGAAGGCAAAATAGCAGGCAACTCCGTGGCAATAAATAAACTGCATTATGTAAAAAAATTTTTCGCAGACAAAGGCTATCGCTTAAAAACAGGTGAATTGCGTATAACAAGCAAAAACGGTGAAACAAAAAGCTATTCCCTTGAAAATAACTGCACGGTTATAATAGGCAATATCCCAAGCTTTGCTGGTGGCAGCAACCCATTTGGGAAATCAGACATGGCAGATGGCTTGCTGGAGGTTTTAAGAATTAAATCCATAAAGAATTTTTTAATAGCCATATCTCTAGGCTTAAGCCGCTATGTGAAAAAAGCCCAAGAAATTGAAATTCACCTAAACAAAGACGAGTTTGTTCAAATAGACGGCGAAGATTTCAAAGGCAAGCTGGAAATGCCCATCCGTATTGAATTTGCTAGGAAGATTGAGATGCTGTGTTTATAAAAGCTGATTTATTATCAACGCTCTCTTTCTGCTCTGTTTTCATTCTCTCTTCAGCCAGCTGCCTTTGAGCTTCTTGAGACATTTTTGCAGCCTCGGCTGCTATTTGCTTGTCTGAAGGCGACGGATCTGCGGGAGCAAGGGCGGCGCGGCGAATGACTTCTGCTTTTCTTATGGTAGCTTCCGGGTCTTTTTCTGGGCTTACATCCAAATTTACATGCCCTCCGTTGGCATATTTCTGGCCGTCCGGTCCTGTTACGTAGTTATAATTAGCTCCTCCGCGAGCATAACCGCCAGCCGCGCTTAAATGCGCCTGCTCATGAATACGCACTTTTCTGTCTATTTTTTTCAATTCCTCTACTTTCCGCTGTTCTTCATCGCTTAATTTTTCTTTCCCAGATATGTCTCTTTCTTTTTTATCCTCGTCTTCAGCCTTTCTTTCGCCTAAAACCTTCCAGCCTTCTTCGGAGAACGAAAGCTCATAAGCCTCTTTTTTTGTAGAATTTTCCTCAAAATTGCCTTTTTCTGCCGTTTTCTTTGAAAAAGCATCTATATCTGTTCCGTTAATTTCGGGAATGGAATTACTTATTAACACACCAACCTCTATTTGACTTATCGGCATGTTTTTGAAAAACTTTAGCAAAAAATTAACGGCGGCGCTTTGTTTTATAATCCACTTCTGGTCTTATAACCTGGCCTATGGTTACCAGCAGGGAGACTATGGGTTCTTTGTGGTCTCCGGAGATATCAAAAGCGGCTATGCCGCCGTAGCCGTTTTCTTTGACGGCGTCTGCCATTGCTTTTACGGAAGGAATTCCGTTGAAAACTATGGTTTCGGTTTCGCTAACTGCAACCTCGCTTTTGCTAGGTTCATCAAAACTGACTTTGTAAGAAACTGTGTCTCTGAATTTGTCAAGAATTTCTTTGTAGGGCAAAGAGCCTTCGTTTCCGGAGCCTGCACCCTCATGCGAAGAACCTAGTCCTTTTGCTTTGTAAAAGGTTTTGCCGTAAAAAGGAAGTATTGGCATCAATTTGTTTTTTGGAACGCCTGCATTAGCAAAGGCGGCTAAAACTTTGATATTATTAACCGTATTTGAATTAGGCTTGACCTGCGGATCGTTTGCAGAAGCATCATCGGTAAACCACAGGGAAAAATTCTCAATTTTGCTCAAATCTGCGCTGCCAATCGCTCCAGCTAAAGATTCTACGCCCGGAATCGCAACGCTAACAGAAATGTCTGAATTTGCCACGTCTGTAGCCAAGCGCAGTAATTTTTGCAAATCTTCTGCATCAATTACGCCGCCATCCAATTCAAAAGCGTCTATGCCATATTCGCTTTGAAAGCTTTTAGCTGCCGCAATTAGGTCGCTGGAGCTAATTTCTTTCATTGTAGCTTCTAAGCCCATTCCGCCTACAGAAACCGTGATTTTAACTTTGGCGTCTTTTGCCAGCTTCACCAATTCCAAAAAGTTGTTTTTATCGGACTCATCCGCAAAGAGCAGTTCAGAGCCGCTGGGCGTTAAATAACCATAACGGACTTCTGTTACAAAATTATAGCGCACATCCGAAGGTTTAAATTGCGAGTACTGCGCCCAGTGCGGAAAATACGCAACAACCTTGTTCTGAGCAAACAGCGCAACAGCGAACAATAAAACAAAAAACGGCAAAAACTTTTTCATTGAAAACCTCATTCTGACACATACACCTTCAAGTCATTTTTATCAAAACAAAAGGTATATTTACTGTAATCATGATAACCATTTGAGCGCACATCTGCAAGGCTTTTATCCTTTTCTGCTCCAGCATGTCCTTGCTCGCAGTATTTATAAGGCCTTCCATCATTTTGCCCCAAACGAAGATAATGCAATTCCGCAAGATATGAATTGAAATTTGAGCCAAAAATCATTTTATCACCTTCAAAATAATAATATTTCTTCAAATAAGCCTGCGCCTCTTCCAAATTTTCAGCATTGTGCATCATAAACATGCACATGGTTTTGATGGCATCTATGCTTGTTCTGTTTCTTTCTCTAAAATTCTTTAAACTATCATTTAAAAATGCCGATAAATGTTCAGGTTTTTTACCGCACCATGGCTTACCAATATCTTCTGTTTCTTCACCAACGCACTGAGCATCCAAGTCGCTAATTTGATCCCAGCCACCACGCCAGCAACCAGCTATAACACAAGACCAGCCAACTGTATCTCTTCTATTTTCCTGTTGATTTATTACAATAATTGGTTTATTGTAATTTTCATTGTTAGCATATATTCCGGAACATTTTCCGTATTGATCCACAGCCTCTTGATAAGTTGGAAGCCAAGATTGTTCAGCTAAAACCCAGCCTTGCTGAGGACATTGCGCATATTTCAAATAAATTGTTTTTGCAAAATCATCATTATCAAGCAAAAGAGTAGCGCAATTAGCAACTGCTTTTTGCGTGGAATCTGCAGTCGCAGCTGTGCCTGTGCCTTCTTTATATGCCCTGTTTTTTTCCGCAACATCCAAAATAATCTGGCTCATAGCCACATCTTTATTGATTTCAACATACACCTGCCAGTCAAAACCAGCGGGCAAATCAGCAGTTCTCTCTTCCTTGCCAACGGATAAATCAGCGCAGGAACCAAAAAACAGAACTGCTGCCACACTCAAAAAAACAGATAATTTTTTCATAACTCTCCTAGAACTCCACAGTTACAATGCCAGATACAATATACTTATCTAAATCAATATCTTCTCTTGTTCCGTCTAAAATAAAGGAAATTGAATTGGAAAGCAAACCGCCCTGCAAAGTAAAATTCGCTTTTTCGCTTATTTTA
>WRMM01000012.1 GCA_009777135.1 Candidatus Fibrimonadales bacterium | reverse complement strand
TGCATAAGACGTGATATTTTGCTATATTTTTTGGAGAAACATTCTTCGGAGATTGAGAACATGCTGCTTACAGAATGGAATTGGGACGATGCCCTTGAGGTTGCCCGCGAGGAAGCTCGCGAGGAAGAGCGTGCTGAATTGCTTACCCTTTTACGCCAGGGTTACACTTTGCACGAAATAGAGCAAAAGAGTAGGAAGTAGGGAGTGGATAACTTGCTTTGAAAGAGGAGGCTCGCCTGGCGAGCTACTAAAACAATTCCTCTATAACCTCATCTATATGCGTAAACATTTTGATTTCCAAGCCATTTTTAACCAAATCCGGCAAGTCTTCTACGTTTTTCTGGTTATCTTTAGGGAGAAACAATCTTTTTACGCCAGAATCAAGGCCAGCCAAAGCTTTTTCCTTTAAGCCGCCAATTGCTATCAGCCGACCTACCAAGCTCACTTCGCCTGTGAATGCAACAAAAGGCGTAATCACTTTGCCTGTGAATACTGATAGCATGGCAATGGTAATCGCTATGCCGGCGGATGGACCGTCTTTTGGGGTTGCGCCCTCTGGAAAATGCAAATGGATATCGTTTTTGCGGAATTTTTCTTCTGGAATTCTGTATTTTTTTGCTCGCTCCCTGACCAAAGAAAGGGCTATTTGAGCGGATTCCTTCATTACATCGCCCAAGTGCCCAGTTAGCTGCAGCTTTCCTTTGCCGGGCAAAAGAACGCATTCAATGTGCAGAACATCGCCGCCAACGGGGGTCCAAGCCAAGCCGGTTGTAATGCCGGGGCGTTTTTCGTCAATCAAACGGGCGCCTGCGAAATCTGGAACGCCCAAGTAAGTTGAAAGCTGTTTTTGAGCGATTTGCGGATTGAATTTTCTCTCCGAAACCAATTCCATAGCTCGCTTGCGAGCCATGGTCTCAAGCTTTCTTTCCAATTCTCTAACGCCCGCTTCTCTTGTGTATTCTCGCAAAATTCCGTTTATGGCAGAATCTGCTACCTTAAACTGCTTTGCGGTTAGCGAATTCTGTTTTAGGATTTTGGGAATTAAATAATCGCGGGCAATGTGATGCTTTTCAAAACGCAGGTAGCCCGGTATGCGAACTATTTCCATGCGGTCGTAAAGCGGGGCAGGAATGCCATCTGGGGTGTTGGCGGTTGCCACAAAAAATACACGGGAAAGGTCCAAGCCCACCTCTATAAAATGATCGGTGAATTCGGTGTTTATTTCAGGGTCAAGAACTTCCAAAATCGCGCTGGCAGGGTCGCCTCTGAAATCCCTTGACATTTTGTCTATCTCGTCTAGCAAAATCAATGGATTCATGCTTTTTGCCTTGCGAAGAGCCTGCACAATGCGGCCCGGCATTGAGCCAATGTAGGTGCGACGATGGCCGCGTATATCTGCATCGTCATGAACGCCGCCGAGCGAGATTCGGGCTAAATTTCTGTTCATGGCATTGGCTATGGACATTGCAAGAGTTGTTTTGCCAACGCCCGGAGGTCCGACCAAGCATAAAATTGGGCTTTTCACATCTTTGTTTTTTAATTTCTCCGCCATTTGCAGAACGGCTATGTGCTCCAAAATTCTCTCTTTAACCTTTTCCAAGCCAAAATGCTTGGAATTCAAGCTTTCAGCAGCTCTTTTTATATCAAGAACATCCTCGCTGTAAGCACCAAATGGAAGCGCAAGCAGCCAGTCTATGTAATTGCGAACTACGGTATATTCGGGGTTCATTGGGTTCAGCAATTTTAGGCGAGTCATTTCTTCGTCAAATCTTTCTTTGAACGCTGGCGGGAATTTTTGCCCTTTTGCCTTCTTTGAGAAATTTTCGCTATCCTGATCACCGGCATTTATCTCGTCCAGTTCTTTTTGGAGATGAGAAATTTGCTCCTGAAGCATGTATTCCCTTTGGGAGCGCTGCATTTTTATTTCAACTTGCTGCCTGTTCAGGGAAATTACTTTATGAACTTCCAAAGCGGTATTTACTGCCAAATCTACTTTGGCATACATCTCTTCCAAAGCCTCGCTTTCTAAAATGCTTTGATGCTCGTCGTCTGAGATTCTTAAAAAACTGTGGGCAATGAGGCAGCGTTCTTCTGGCGGCATGCCTTTTAGAATATCTTTCAGGTTATCTGGCAGGTTGTGGCGGGTTTTTGAATATTGCTCCATTAAAGCGAGCAAGTTGTCTGCAAGCGGTCTGGCAAATTTTTTGTCTTTAAATTCTAAGAAACGCGGCTTTGCAGATGCAAAAAAATACTTGTCTCCTTCTTTTTCGCTCAAGGTAAGCTGGCTTACATCAACGGGCAAAACGCCGAATAAATTTACCAAAAGCAAATTATTTGGCGTTCCAGAAACTCCTTTCACATAAGCCAAAATGCCCACAGAATATAATTCGTCTTCTTTTGGTATGTCTATTTCTCTGTTTTTTTGCAAAAGGCAAATCACAAAACCTTTGGATTCATCTATGTGCCTCAGGGCGTTCAAGGTTATTTGGCGGTCAAAAGAGAGCCTTGTTCCCATGCGAGGAAACATGACGAATTTTTGCAAAGGAACAACGGGAAAGTTTTTGTCAAAATCCGGTTGAGGAAACCCAGCTTCTTCTTTGCCAATAATAGTTTCATTTTTTTCTGCTGTCAATTTGCCACCCCTTGCTATTGCCTTTTATTCTTTGACAAAGCGTCTTCAACAATTTTTGCATCTATTTGCAAAATCGTTTTTTCTCGCTCTTTTGAAACGTTAAACATATAAGGCATTAAAATTTTTTCCATTACCGAGCGAAGGCCGCGCGCTCCGGTTTTTTGCTCAACCGTTCTTTTAACTATGGTTTTTAAAGCGTCTTCTGTAAAGGAAAGCTCCACGTTATCCATTGCGAAAAGCGCTGTGTATTGTTTTATTAGAGCGTTTTGCGGCTGAGTTAAAATGTTTAAAAGAGCCTCTTCGTCCAGCTCGTTTAAGCTAACTATAACAGGCAGCCTGCCAACCAGCTCTGGGAGCAATCCATAGCTTATCAGGTCTTCTGGTTCGCATTTGCCGAGAATTTCGCCGATTTTTCTTTCGCTTTTTGATACAATATCCGCTCCAAAGCCCATTCCTCCGCCAGAATCTATGCGTTTAGAAATTACTTTGTCTAGCCTTTCAAAAGCTCCGCCGCATATAAATAAAATATTGCGAGTGTTTATGTGAATTAAATGCTGCTCTGGATGTTTGCGGCCTCCCTTTGGAGGAATTGCCGATACGGTTCCTTCTAAAATTTTCAGCAAACCCTGCTGAACGCCCTCGCCCGACACATCGCGAGTGATTGAAGGATTAGCGGATTTGCGGGCTATTTTATCCAGCTCGTCCACAAAAACAATGCCTCTTTCCGTGGCTTGCACATTGTAATCGGCGGCTTGGTAAAGCCTTACCAAAATGCTGTCCACATCTTCGCCAACATAGCCAACCTCGGTTAAAACCGTGGCGTCTGCTATTGTGAACGGAACTTTCAAAAAACGGGCGAGAGTTTGAGCCAAAAGCGTTTTGCCAGAACCAGTTGGACCAACAAAAAGAACGTTTGACTTGTCTATTTCAACGGACGTTTCTTTTGAATTTTTCAAAAAGAGCCTTTTATAATGGTTGTAAACAGCTACGCATAAAGCAACTTTCGCAGAATCCTGGCCTATCACAAATTTATCCAGATGATTTTTTAACTCTGACGGCGAAGGCAAGAATATTTCCGGTTCTGGATTTTGAATTGATTGCGCTGCCGGCTTTCCGCTTTTGTCCGATAAAACCATATTATGGCAAGTTTGAACGCATCTATTGCATATAGCAATCCCTTCGGGACCGGTTATCAGCCTTTCCACTTCGTCTATGGTTGCTCCGCAAAAACAGCAAGATGCCAATTTTTTTTTCATTATGTTTTTATTTCCTTTTCCCTCGGTTTGAATACCTCGTCTATTATGCCGAATTCCAAGGCTTCTTGCGGGGTTAGGTAGAAATCGCGGTCGGTTTTTTGCTTTATTTCTTCCTTAGTTTTTCCCGTGTGCTTTGATACTATGTCATTCAGTTTATCGCGAGTGTTTATCACTTCTTTTGCATGAATTTGAATATCGGAGCTTTGCCCTTTGGCATAGCCTTTTGGCTGGTGAAGCATTATTCTGGAATTAGGAAGCGCAAACCTTTTTCCCTTTGTGCCTGCGGCTAATATAATAGCCGCCATCGATGAGGCTTCGCCTATGCAAATTGTGGCAACGTCGGAGCGGATGTGCTGAATGGTATCGTAAATTGCAAGCCCGCTTGAAATATAGCCGCCTGGGCTGTTGATGTAAATGGTTACATCCTTTTGAGGGTTTTCGTATTCCAAATAAATCAGCTGCGCCATTATCACATTGGCAACTTCATCGTTTATGCCTGCGCCTAAAAAAATTATGCGTTCTTTTAACAAGCGAGAATAGATATCAAAGGCTCGTTCGCCTCTGCCTGTATCTTCAAATATGCTGGGTATAATCATGCCTCTTCCCCTATCAAGAGATTCTGCGCTAGTTCCAGTTTTAGATTTTCGCGAATGCTGTTTATTTGCCCGTTTTTGCGCATTGCGTCTTTAACAGTAGCAAAATCCATTCTTGCCGAGTCTGCAAGCTCTTGTATTTTTGCGTCAACTTGGGCTTGCGTTGGCTTTAAGGATTCCTGCTCAATTATGGAATGCAAAAGGCGGTCTTCTTGAATAAAACGGCTAACTTCGGGGCGCATGGCGTCTAGCTGTTCTTTGGAAATTTTAATTTCCTCTTCTTCGTTTTCTTGCTGGCTGTAGCGACTGCGCTGGCGCTGCAGGCTCTTTTCTGCCATAAACTTGATTTGCTCTTCCAAAACAGGGAAAGGATTTTTCTCTATTAGCTTGTCAAAGGCTTCTTTGAGCGCAATTTGCCGAACTCTCTGCCGTTTGTCTTTTAGGAGATCGTCTGTGATTCTTGTTTTGAAATCTTCTTCGTCTTTTGCTCCAACCATGGAGAAATATTTTTCGTCTAGAGCTGGCAGTTCAAGCTCGCAAACTTCTGTTATGGCGATTTTATATTCCGCCGTTTTGCCTTGCAATTCAGTACTTTGGTGGTCATTTGGATAGCTAATCGAAAATTCCTTTTCTTCGCCTGCGCTCAAGCCGATTAAAGCTTCTTTCAGGTCTTTCAGGCTCATTTCTTCGCTTATTTCAATTCCGAACACTGGATTTTCTGGAAGAATTTTTTCTTCTCCGCCAATCACCTGCTTCAGGTATTTGCCTTTTACAATATCGCCGAGCTTGGATGGGCGGTTTGCCACAACTTCTTTTGCAAATCTTTTGCGCACATCTTGGATTACTTCGCTCACTTCATTTTCTGCGACAACGGCGGCGGAAACTTTGACCCCAAGCTCTTTGTATCCTTGCGCAACAAGCGGTTTGTTGAGCGCGATGGTGAGCTTATAGACCAAGTCTTGCCCACGTTCTGCCTGAAGCTCTCCTTGTTCGGCGGGAGCCGCTATCTCAAGCTTCTCATCGGTTTTCCAAGTTTCGACTATTTTTTCAAATTCGTTTTTCAAGTCGCCATTTACAACCCTTTCTACGGTTTCTCTATACACTTCATCGCCAAAGCGCGATACAAAGAGCTGTTTTGGAACTTGCCCGGGGCGAAATCCCTTCATGGACACCTGTTTGCGAAACTCGCCGATGTTTTTGTCAAAAAGCTTGTCCATTTCGCTGAAAGAAACGGTAAATTCGACTGAGCGATGGTTTTCGTCAGCCATGCTTATATTGGTTTTAGGGGTTACAGCCAAAGTATTCTCCTTTTAAAAGTTTAATGCGAAAGGGGAGAGTTGAACTCCCATACCTTGCGGTGCTAGGTTCTAAGCCTAGTGCGTCTGCCAATTCCGCCACTTTCGCTATATCCCACATCTCTACCAAATGTGGGAAGGTTAATTTAGAAAATTCGCAGGACTTCCAGAATGAACAATACTAATTTTTTTCCAAAAGAGACTTTATTTTAACCTCATACGCACCCAGTATTACTAGTTATTGTCACGGCAACCAACACCGCAACATAATGGCAAATGGCAGCGCTTAGCACAAACAGATGCCAAATAGCGTGGTGATGATAAATTTTCTTGTTCAAGTAAAAAACGCAACCCAGCGTGTAAAGCCCGCCGCCTACAACCACTAAAACAAGCACCGGAGTTGGCAGTTCTTCAAAAAAACGCTTGCCGCCAACAAGCAAAAGCCAGCCCATCGCAATATATATTATGGTGCTAACTATTTTCAAGCGGCCTGTGAAAAAAATTTTAAAAAAAATCCCCAGCAGCACAAGCGACCACTGAATTGAAAGCAAAGTTATTCCAAAACCATCCAGCATATACATAAGCAAAAATGGCGTATAAGTACCCGCTATTAAAAAGTAAATTGAAATATGGTCAAATGTGCGGAGTATTCTTTTTGCGTCTATATTCTGCGTGCTGTGGTAAAGGGTGCTACCAGAGAACAGCATCAAAAAACTGAATGCGTAAATGGTTGCACCAACAACGCCGGGGACATTGCAGGTTTTTGCAGCTATGGCAGAGAGAAGCGGAATGCTGGCAATCCCAAACAAAATTCCTAATCCGTGCGTTATGGCATTAGCCATCTCACGACGCAGTTCCCTAAGAGAATCCATAGGGTTAATGTAGAAAAGAGTGGATTGCTATTTCACCCTTCAAAATACTCCGCATTAACGCTTCTTATGCTTGTGAAGCCTGAGGAGCTAACTACCAAATGGTCCAAAACCGGTATTTCCAAAATACGCCCGGCTGCGCACAGCTTTTGAGTCAAAATCAGATCCTCCATGCTTGGCTCGTGGCTGCCGCTTGGGTGGTTGTGGGCAAAAACAACGGCTACTGCCCTGTCTTCCAAAGCTGGGGCAAAGGCTTCCCTTGGGTGCGCTTGGGTGGAATTTGCCGTTCCAACGGTTATAAGATGGACTTTTATCACCTTGTTGCCGCCATTTAAAGTGATTAAAACCATGTTTTCTTGCCTGGAATGTTTTAAAAACGATAGCTGAGGCATAAGCTCCGCTGGGGAGCAAATGGCTTTATCCTGTTTTCCAAGCATAAAACGCCCAGAAAGCTCCAAACAGGCCAAAATCTGGGCAGATTTTGCAAGTCCAAGGCCATGAACCTTCAAAAGTTCGTCAATTGATGGCATTCTGGATTTTTTTTCCAAAATGCCCGCAATTTCCCTTGAAAGCTCAAAAACATTTTTTCCAGCCGTTCCCCTGCCCAAAACCACGCAAAGCAGTTCCTCTACAGACAATTTTTCGAGTTCTCCAGCTAAAATTTTCTCTCTAGGCAATAAATTTTTCTTTTCCATACCCATTAGACGGAAAAAAAGGGAAAAAAAATATAAAAAAGTGATTTTTTTAAAAAAATAATATACTTTTAGGCTAACCAGTTGAATTTTTAAATTTTGGAGGTTAATTATGGAAACAGAAGCTCTTAGCAAAGACGAATTAGAACGCTTCAAAAAGCTTATCACAGATAAGTATAATGCTCTTTTGGAAGAACATCGCTACCGCGAGCAGTCTTCCATTTTGGAAAATCAGCGGGAATCAGGCGCAGAACTCTCTTCTTACGCTAATCACCCTGCAGAAGCGGCTTCGGATTATGCTAATTTGACCATGAATTTGAACCTTGCAGAGCGCGACAGCAAATACCTAAAGCAATTGGAAGACGCTTTGAACCGCATAAACAGAGGCACTTATGGAATATGCAGGGAATGCAAAAACCCTATACCCATAGTTCGCTTGGAAGCAGTTCCAACCGCAACCAAATGCGTTGACTGCAAAAACGAGTCAAAAAAACGCGAACAAGAAGAAGCAAAGCGCTCTGGCTAACAAAAACGCAGATTTGCGTTGCAATGGTCATAGAAGGAGTGCCTTAATTTGGCACACCAGCAGAGGCACAGAATTTCTACATTCTACCTATGCCTTTGAAAATTCTAATTTTCTTACTCTTAACCCTAACCGCGGCGTTTGGCTCGCAGGCCGATTCTCTGCTTAAATGCTCTGCTGACTACTTTGGCAAAGATGCTGAGGTTAAATTCAGCTTTCAAATGCTCACCAGAGTTGCAAGCACTGGAGAAGAAATTCAAAGAAGCGGAGACTTGCTCACAGCAAACAACAACCGCTTTGCATTAACAATGCCAGATATGCAAATTCTAAGCGACGGCGTGAATTTATGGCAATATAATCCATTGCAAAAACAAGTGCTGATAAGGCTCATATCCGATTTGGAAAACCAATTGCAGCCCACTGAAATTCTCTTTCGCTACCTGAACACAAAAGCAATCAGCGCAAAAAAAGAATTATGGAAAGGCAAAAGCGTTCATGTTCTGAGCCTAAACCCAGACAAATACAAAGACCAGTTCAAATCAATGGAAGTATGGCTCTCCCAAAGCGACTGCTCCCCAGTCCGCCTGTTCACAAAAGATAATTTCAGCAACGACATTTGGTATTCCATTGAAAATTTAAGCAAAGGAAAATTTTCCGAAAAAGATTTTAAATTCAAATCCCCGCCAGGAACGGATGAGATTGATATGAGGTAAGTGAACAATGAATAATGAACAATTAATAATTAATAATGAACAATGGCTAAAAAATAATCCTTATCCGGGGCGTGGTTTGATTTTGGGTTTTGGGCTTGGCGGCGAGCGGGTTCAGGTTTATTGGATTATGGGGCGAAGCGAGAATAGCAAGAATAGGGTTTTTGTTAAAAATAGCGATGGTTCCGTTAGCACAAAGGCTTTTGATGAGAAGAAAGTCACAGACCCAAGTTTGATAATTTACAATCCCTTTAAAATATTCAAGGATGTGCATATAATAAGCAATGGCGACCAAACCGATACCATTGCTGAATTTTTGGCAGAAGGAAAAACAGCATGCCAAGCCTTAGAAACTAGAACCTATGAACCTGATGCTCCAAACTACACCCCAAGAATATCGGGTATTTTTTACCCCAATGGCTCTTATGCGCTTTCCATTTTAAAAGCTAGCAGCAAAGAAAATCCAAAACGCGAATCTATTTTCATTGAAAAAGAAGCCGGCACCCTAGGCATGGGCGAAATGCTAACCACCTACGAAGGCGAAGAAGACCCGCTTGTGTCTTTTATCGGTTTGCCAAAAACAATGCCCATAAAAAACACAGCCCAAGAGACTTTGGAATTTTATTGGAACATGCTAAACCCCAAATACAGAGTTTCAATTTTGGTAAATTGGATTGAAAATAACAAGAACGAGGTGCTTATAAAAAATGAACATACATGATTCTATTGAATATTTGTCTGAGATAGCCAAAAAGAGCGGCGCAGAGCAATTTGATATTTTGGCGGGCAGCTATGATAGCCATGGAGTTTCTGTTTTTAACGGAGCTTTGCAAAATACAGAAATTTCAAATTCGTGTGGAATAGGCATTCGCATTTTCAAAAATCAAAAACCAGGCTATGCTTCCACGGAAAAATTTTCAAAAGAGTCATTGTTGCAAACCCTTGCCGATGCAATTTCCAACAGCGAATACACTGAGCCTCTGAACATAGATTTGCCAGAACCTGCGCCCATAAACGGCAAATTGCCAACCTACAACCCCAAGCTAGAAAGCATAGACATAAATTGCCTGCTTAACACATGCCTAAGCATTGAAAAACAGATTTTGGCAGCAGACGAAATTAAAAATGTCCCTGACTTGGGCGCAGAAGTTTCCTCGTCATCAACGTTTTTCGCAAACAGCAAAGGCGCTTTTTTCAAAGACAAAAGAAACGACTTTGGCATAGGCGTTGGCGCAGTAGCGGAGCGGAGCGGCATTGTGAAAATGGGCTGGTACAGCAAGAGCGGACGGGATTTTGATATTGTTTCCACGGAGCAAATATCTGGCGAAGTTGTTTCCAGAGCAAAGGAGCTTTTATCTCCCAAGCCTTTAAAGGGTGGAAAAATGCCTGTGATATTGTCAAAGAGAATTTCTGCTAAAATAATATCCATTTACTTATCGTCTTTTTTTGCAGACAATGCGCAAAAAGGGTTGTCTAGGCTGAAAGGCCGCCTTGGCGAGAAAATCGCGAGCGAAAAATTTTCGCTTTTCAGCGAGCCATTGCAGCCTGATTTGCCAGGTTCAATGCTCATGGATTGCGAAGGAGTTCCAACTGCTCCTTTAAGCATTGTTGAAAACGGAGTATTTAAAAGCTTTTTATATAATTTGGAATCAGCTTCAAAAGAAAAATACAAAAGCACGGGGCATGGCGTTCGAGGTTTTTCTGGCAAGGCAGAGACAAGCTTTATAAATGCAGTTGTTCCTTTTGGCGAGTACTCAGAAAGCGAAATTTTGTCTTTGTTCCCTGAGTGCCTGCTGGTAAACCATTTGGAAGGAAGCTCTGGCTGCAACTCGGTTAGCGGTGAAATCAGCATAGGAGCGCAGGGCTTTTGGTGCAAAAACGGCGTTCCTCTGCACGCCGTGGACAATTTGACTATTTCTGCGAATTTCTTTGACATGGCAAAAAACATAGCAGGCATTGGCAGCGAATACAGCGATTCTTTTTCAAGCGTTCGAGTTCCGAGCATTGCTGTTAGCGAAATGGCAGTGTCTGCGTAAATTTCTAGATTACCTCCAAATGCGTTCCATTTTATACAAATTTCCGTTTTTTGCAGTCATGCTTAACACGGTGGCTTTTGCCCAAGCTACACATCAAAGAACAGCAGACAGCATCAATGCATACGACCAGTTTATGAGTTCTGTTAGGCAAGCATTCGAAAAAGACTTCTCAACTGCATCCATTATTATATTAGTATCGGTTATAATATTGGTAGTTATAGCAGTGGTTTTTTACGAAGTGCGGCGCGCAAACAGGGTTAAGCAGGAACTACTAGCTCTAGCTTGGAGAAAATTTGAATTTAGCGCGCAAAAATTTAAATTAGATCAGAGCAGCATAGCTCTCCTAAAGGATATTGCGCTGGAATCCTCTTTGCAAGACCCTGATTCAATTATAAGATCTCCCAATGTATTTGAAAATTCGCTTGAAAAGTATTATAAAAGCAAAAAGATTGAATCAATGCCAAAAGAAAAACTTGCTGAAATAAGAAACTTGAGAAAAGCGATGAACTTTTTGCCCTTGTCTAGAGAAATAGCCTTCACATCTACGAGGCAGTTTGCCAGCGGTGAAAGGTGCTTAGCGCAAATTCCGGAAAACGAGCCTGCAACCCACAAGGGAATGTGCCAGATTCTTGATTCAGAAGAGTTAAACTGGACCATAACTCGCCTCGAAGGTCCCGAAGTGCCTGCAGGAACATGGGTAAGCATGAATTTTACCAGACCCGGCGATGCAGAATATACTTTTAGGGCACAGGTATTGAGAGATTCAAATGAGAAACTTGTTTTGAGCCATGCCAACAGGCTTAATCGTGCTCAGCAAAGGAATTGGGTGCGTATAGATGTCAAAATTTCGGTTGAGGTGACTCAAATTGACGGTGATAATGCAGGCGATATTTTCTTTGGCAAAATAATTGATATGTCTGGCGGAGGCTTGGGTATGGCGCTTCCGGTAAAACTTCAAAACGGCGCTAACTTGAAATTGAATTTTGCCCTCCCGGGCCATGGCCAAGTAGATAAATTGCTGGTAAAAGTGGTAAGAGTGGCGGGTCAATACAGCAATGACCCTTCAAAAACAGTGCATAGCGTTGCTTTTGAGGGTGAAATACGCGCTATTCAAGAGCAAATAATACAATATATCTTTGAAAAACAGAGGCAAGATTCCATGGTTAGGCACTCCTAAGTGCCTGTTACAGGCTATTTTAGCTATAATTATAGCTAAAATGCGCAAAAAGTAAAAAAAGATACTTTTTTCTTCAAAAAAATTCTATATTTATCTCGTGCGGCTAAACAATTTAATATCAAGAATACGTGGCGAGAGCAGAACAGTGGGTTTAGACATAGGTCACCGTTTGGCGAGGGTTGCTGTTGTTGAGCATAAACAAGGTATGAAAGGAACTTTGTTGGTTCTGGAGCAGGAAACCATTCCAGAAGGCGTTGTGGTTGACAACGAAATACGCAATGTTTCTGTTTTGATAGATAAAATTCAGGCTCTGCTCGCCAAAGCCTCTCTTGGAGGTATAGATGGCGATTTTATAATCTCGGTGAATTGGACTTCTGGAATTTTGTGCGATAAAATTTTGGTTAAGCCCGTACCCAAAGTTCCAGAAAGAGAACTCATATTACAGACCGCCCAAGGCAGACCTCCCTTTGACGATGTCGGCAACGTTTTAGATTATTCCGCTTTGGAGTACAAAGAAGAAGGCATAGAGGCAATGATAGTGGCTGCTAAAAAAGATGGTTTGTCTGCTTGGATAAATTTATTTCAAGCTTTGAATATAAGGCTTTGCGCAATAGATGTAGATGCTTTTGTTTTGAGCAATATATATTCCGCCACAAAGACTGCTGGCTCGTCACCTGAAGAGGCGGAAGAAGCGGATGAATCGGTTTTGCTTTTGAATTTTGGATACAGCAAATCTTATGCAGCTATTTTGCGGAATGGGCATTTCAATACTGCCCGTTCAATACTTGGCGGCTCAGTTTCCGATTTGCAAGAGCAATTGTCGGGTCCTTTGGGAATTTCATCTGAGCAAAGCGGCGAACTGCTTATGGGAACTGGAGTTAGGGAGTCTGGTTTGGATGAATCCAAGATAAAATTTGCAACAGAGTTTGTTTTTGAAGAAATAGCCATGAAAGTTGACACAGCGCTTCGCTACTTCAGTTCAGCCGACAACTATAAAAAACCGTCTAAAATGATAATTACAGGCAGTGGTGCTAATATAATCGGTTTGGATTCATTCCTTGCAGACAGATTGTCTGTGGATTCCGTGCAATTGAATCCGTTTAAAACCGTAGAAGTAAACAGGAGCAATTTCCTTGGAGTTGACTGGAATACAGCAGCAAGCACATATACCGTTGCTTTGGGTCTTGCCCTGAGGAGATTTTAATGGCAAACCCGCAAAGAGAAGCTACGTTTATTGAAATAAACCTTTTACCTTCAGAATTCAAACGCACCAAGGTAGATTTATCTTGGCTTTCTGATGCACGTGTTGTATGGTCAACATTTGCGCTTATTTTGGTATCTGTAGTTATGTTAGCTGTATACGTTTACATAAGCGATACTACATACGAATTGGAAAAAGCCGTTGGGCAAACCAAGCAGGCAGTTGAAAAGGAGCGTCCTCTTCTCGAAAAAATAAAAGAACTGGACGAAAAACTGGCAGTTATAAAGCGAAAAAGCGATGCATTGCGTTCTATACAGGTTAGTCGCAAACGTTGGGTTATTTTGTTTGAAGATTTGTCCACTTCGCTTCCGCATGGAACTTGGATAACCGGGATAACGCAAAATGGAGACCAAATGGACATAAACTGCTCAACATGGAATTTTGCGGAGGTTGCGCTTTACATGCTTAGATTGGAGCAAAAGGAAAGCGTCACCGGAGTTACCCTTACAAACATAAGTGCGGTTAAATTGAGCAATGAAGAGGCTTATAATTTTTCGCTAAAAGTTGCATTCAATTCTCAGCTGGGCATGGAAGACGGGGCACGCTAGGAGGTTTTGATGGCAGTTTCAAATTTTGATATAAGAGACAAGAAGAATATATATCTTATAGTTGCGATTCTTGTTTGCTTGGGTTCCAGCTATTGGTTTTACGATTTTGTTTGGACGGAGTTCCAGCAAGAAAAACAGCGTCTTGTTGAAGAACAAAAAAACGCTCAAGATGAATTGGATAAAATAAATGCGCAGAGACCGCGTATCCCCATGCTGGAGGCTGATTTGCGAAATGCGGAAGTTGAATTTGACAGGTTAAAGGAAATGTTCCCAGAAGAAGAGAAAGTTCCGATTCGTTTGCAAGATTTGTATGCAGTGGTTAGAGCATCGGGTGTTAATATTCAAGCATTTAAGCCTGCTGGTTCGCAGACTCAAGAGCATTTTGTGGAAAATAATTATTCCTTTAATGTCAATGCCGGTTATCATATGTTAGGTGAGTTATTTGCAGAAATAGCCAATTTCAATTATCCTACGACTATAAATAATCTAAGGCTAACTCGCTCCAGTTCCATAACGCAAGAAGTGAAAAAAGCTGAAGATCACGGATGGGATCCTATAACGATGGGTGTTTCTTTTGATTTAACTACATTTACATCGAGGAAGCAATGATTATGAGAAACAAGTTATCAATAGGATCTTGGATTTTGGCTGTGCTTTTTTCTGTGTCAGCTAATTCTCAGGATTTGCAGAGTTTTTCTGTTATGCCTCCTAGCATTTCAAATATTTCAGTGCAAAAAAATTCTGAATGGGAAAAACTTATGGTAGTTCTGGATTTCAATATCCCCAGAGACGTGATTCCTGTAATAACGGATTCTACGGTTGAATTGTCTTTTTTTGATGCACCGAATTATTCGGATTTATTTAGAACTGTCAACAGTACCTTTGCAAGAGGTTTGGATTGGAACAATGGCAAACTTACTGTATATTTATACCGTGGAAGAAAACCGGCAGTCATGATTATGGAAAACAGATTGCTTTTGCAACATGAAATAAGACTGGGCAGGCTAGAGAATTGGCAAGCCACTTCAATAAGCGTAAAGAGTTCGAATTTCTTTTTGCCCAGCTATGAGCCTTTAGCTCAAAATGTAGCTGATTTTGCGAGAACCATAGAGAGAAGACCTATGATAAGTCCTTCCCTTGCACAAACAATACAAGTTAAAAGAACAGATGCCTCTTACATGGTAGCCGAAGATGTGATATCTGTTTATCCGTCTACTAATGAGGTTAGGCCAATAGGCGCTTTGGAGTTTGGCGATCGTTTAAAAGTTTTGGACAGGCGCGACCCATATTATAAAATACGTCATAATGAAAAAGAAGGATATGTGTTTCAGCGTGATGTTCTTTTAGAGGCTCAGTTTACTACTTCTCAAAAAGATAAGCTTCGCCGTTTGAAAAAAGATTCGCCGGGTGGCGCGGATAGCGTTGCTCACAAGTTTGGCTGGAGAGATAGCGATAGAATTGTTTATAGCTCTTATGGTTCAAGAGATCCTTTTATAGAAGTTAAGAGTTTTGGAGGCGATGGTATCAACATTGATAATTTGATTTTAGCTGGCGTTGTTTATGAAAATGAAATGCCTATGGCTCTTTTTTCCGATAATAAAATTAAAGGGCAGTCTTATACCCTTCACGAGGGTGACACCATTAATAATGGCAGAGTGCTTAAAATTTCAAGAAACGATGTGCTGTTTCTATTGCAGGAATATGGCGTAAGCCGTCGTTATAAGATGTCTTTGCCCGATAAATTTGGGGGTAATAAATGAAAAGGAGTTCGATGAAAAAAAACTTCGCGGCAAGCGTTCTGCTTGTTCTATCTCTAACACTTTCTTCCTTTGCTGCCACAGGCGATAGCAAGAGGTATGATATGACCTTTGTGGATGCGGATTTCCAGTCCGTTTTCCATTCGATATCTCGGCTTGCAAACCGAGACATATTGCTTGCTCCTGATGTTCAGGGAAGGCTTTCCATGACTGTCACTCAAAAAACTTGGCTGGAGATGATGGAAATCGTGTGCAACTTGCACGATTTGACATGGCTTTTTGAGAGCAATTACATAAGCGTCCAAAGAACGGCAACTTATCAGCATAGGATAATAATGGAGTCTGAGAAACGTGAACAAAGCGATATGGTTGCGCCACTCGCAAGACGCAGTTTCCAGATTAAACATGCTTCCGCTGCTGAAATGGCTGCTGTTTTGCAAACAATCAGGTCTTCGCGCGGGAATATTTCTGTGATAGAGCGCAACAATGCCATAATAGTTTACGATACGGAAAAACGTTTGGAGCAGATGCAGAATACTCTAAATGAACTGGATATTGAAACTTTGCAAGTTGTTATTACAGCGAGACTGGTTGTTGTTGATAGCCGCCTTGCAAATGATTTGGGTATAGACTGGACAATGAATACAGCAGGCAGCTCTAGAGTTCAAGCGAATTTTTTCAATGAGCCAAGCACT
>WRMM01000011.1 GCA_009777135.1 Candidatus Fibrimonadales bacterium | reverse complement strand
CTGTAAATATCCGGGTTTTCAAGGGCTTCAAGCTGGGCAAGCCCAGCCGCCATTGCTACAGGATTGCCCGAAAGCGTTCCTGCCTGATAGACAGGACCGCTTGGAGCAACAAGTTCCATGATTTCTTTTCTGCCGCCATAAGCCCCCACAGGCATTCCTCCGCCAATGATTTTACCATAAGTTGCTAAATCTGCCTGAACGCCGTAATATTCCTGCGCACCGCCCTTGCATAGACGGAAACCGGTAATCACTTCGTCAAATATCAGCAATGCGCCATAAACGCCGCATAGTTCTTTCAGACCGCTTAAAAATCCTGTTTTGGGCAAAACCACGCCCATATTTGCAGCGACTGGCTCAACAATCACGCAAGCTACATGGTTTTTCTTCAAAAGCTCCTCAACCCCGTCCAAATCGTTATACGAAGCGATTAGCGTATCCGATCCAGAAACATTAGCAAGCATGCTGTCTGCATGTCCATGATAGCAGCCTTCAAACTTAATTGCCTTTTGCCGACCAGTGTATGCGCGAGCAAGCCGCAAAGCGCTCATCACCGCTTCCGTTCCGGAGTTCACCATACGAACCATCTCAATGCCCGGCACAAAGGAGATAATTTTTTCTGCCATTTTTACTTCCGCTTCCGTTGGCGTGCCAAAGCTCATTCCATTTTGAGCGGCTTTTATTGCCGCTTCGCAAATTGCGGAGTTGTTATGCCCAAGAATCATAGGTCCCCACGAGGCGACATAATCAATATATCCGTTGCCATCCACGTCGTAAATTCTTGACCCCTCTGCTCTGCTTATGAACAAAGGGGTTCCGCCCACAGCCTTAAATGCGCGCACAGGGCTGTTCACTCCACCGGGCATAACTTTAAGCGCTCTTTCAAATAAAGTCACCCAACATCTCCCTTTCTAATAGCCGCCGCTAAATCTTTGGCAAAATACGTAATCAAAATATCCGCTCCGGCACGGAAAACAGCTACCGCGCTTTCACACATTGTTTTGTATTCATCAATAAAACCGCTAGCCGCCGCCGCTTTAATCATTGCGTATTCGCCGCTAACGCTGTAAGCCGCTGTTGGCAGTTTTATTTGCCGCGCAGTTTGAGAAATTATGTCAAGGCAGGGCAGAGCGGGTTTTACAATGATTATGTCCGCTCCTTCTTCAATATCAATTTCTATCCGCTTCAACGCTTCCTTGCTGTTGTGCCAGTCCATTTGATAGCTTTTTCTGTCCCCAAACTGAGGCGCGGAACCTGCCGCTTCACGGAAAGGACCGTAAAAAGCGGAATCGTATTTTGCGGCGTAACTCATAATGGGGATGTCTTTAAATCTCTCCGCATCAAGGGCGTTTCTTATTGCGGCAACGGTTCCGTCCATCATTGCGGAAGGGGCAACCATATCGCTGCCAGAGCTGGCGTGTGAAAGAGCCGTTTGCGCAAGAAGCGGCAATGTTGCATCGTTGTCAACTTTGCCATCACGAATTAAGCCGCAGTGTCCGTGCGATGTGTATTCGCACAGGCATACATCGGTGATAAGATAAGCATCATCTGCAAATCTTTTTTTTATGTTTTTGAGTGCCTGCTGAACAACGCCATCTTCATCGCAAGCACTGCTGCCGTTTTCGTCTTTTGCTTTCGGCACGCCAAAAAGCAGAAATGAACGCACCCCTGCGCTCAAAGCCTCGTCAATGCCTTTCGCCACAGTGTCTGGGCTGTAGCGCGTTAGCCCTGGGAGCGAAGGCAGCTCCTCTTCAATACCCTTGCCCTCCCTGACGAAAAGGGGATAAATAAGCGCATCGCAGGAAATTCTTGTTTCCCGAACCATTCGCCGCAATGTTTCATTGCCACGCAGTCTTCTTGTTCTTGTTTTCATATTAATTGAGTGAAGATACAAAAATCGCACGGACGTTTTCCTATAAAAATAAACTTGATTCACAAAACCAAAAAATATTTTTAGATTTAGCGCCATGATTAGAATAAAGCGAGCCTGGAGGCACAGACACTATTATGAGTATTGAGATAGAAAACATCCATAAAAAGTTTGGCAATTTTGTTGCCTTGGATGACATTAGCATTAATATTCCCAAAGGGGAAATCACTGCTCTGTTGGGACCTTCTGGCTGTGGAAAAACTACTTTATTGAGGATTATAGCTGGCTTGGAAACCCCTGATTCTGGCGTTATAAAATTGTTTGGCGAAGATTTGGCTGATAAACAGGCAAAAGATAGAAAAGTTGGATTTGTATTTCAGCATTACGCTCTTTTCAAGCACATGACCGTATTTGACAATATCGCTTTTGGGCTTAGAGTGCGGCCTAGAAAAATACGTCCGGATAAAAAAACTATACAAGAAAATGTTATGCGCCTTGTTTCCCTTGTTCAGCTTGAGGGTTTTGTTAATCGCCTTCCTTCGGAACTTTCTGGCGGGCAAAGGCAGCGCGTTGCTCTTGCGAGAGCGCTTGCCGTGGAGCCTTCCGTGTTGCTGCTTGATGAACCCTTTGGCGCTCTTGATGCCAAAGTTCGCAAGGGACTGCGGCAATGGCTGCGCCGTTTGCACGATGAGATTCACGTTACAAGTATTTTTGTAACGCACGATCAAGATGAGGCGCTTGAAGTCTCGGACTCAATAGTCATTGTGAACAAAGGGAAAATTGAACAGACAGGAAGCCCGGAAGAAGTATGCGATTCTCCGGCAAACCCGTTTGTCGCCGACTTTCTCAGCGATGTTAACAAGCCTTTTGTAAAGCAGCACAGGGCAAATTTGCGTAGCACAATACATGACGTTAAGCAGGGAATTTAAAAGTGCATCTTGACTTGATGTATATTGATACGGATTTTCTGATTATAGGCGGCGGCACGGCAGGATGCTGGGCAGCGTTGAATTTTCGCAAGTATTCAGATGCTCGTGTTCTGATTGCTGAAAAAGCCGATATCAAGCGGAGCGGCTGCCTAGCTGCTGGAGTTAATGCGCTTAACGCATACATTGCGCCGGGCAAAAAACCGCAGGATTATGTAGATTATGCCCGAGCCGATGCAGAAGGCATTGCACGTGGCGATCTTTTGCTGACCATGGCAGAAGGGCTTAACCGTGCCGCTGGAAAACTGGAAGAACTTGGCTTGACAATTTTGAAAGACGAACATGGGCAGTATGTTACTCGTGGCTGGCGTAATGTCAAAATTAACGGGGAGAATATAAAACCGATTTTAGCCAAAGCGGTTTTGGCAAGGAAGAATATCACTGTGCTGAATCGGGTGAATGTATTTGAATACATTGTTAAAGACAATCGCATTCTTGGTGCTTACGCAATAGCTGTTGATGAGCCTGTAATGTATGTTATTTCTGCTAAGGCTGTGCTATGCGCCACCGGAGGTGCTTCGGGGCTTTACAAGCCAAACCATCCGGGGTTTTCCCGTCACAAATTATGGTATCCGCCTTTCAACACCGGAGCGGGCTATGCAATGGGTATTCGCGCAAGGGCAGAAATGACCACTCTAGAAATGCGTTTTATTGCCCTGAGATGCAAAGATACCATAGCTCCTACAGGAACTTTGGCACAGGGGGTTGGGGCAAAGCAAATTAATTCAGCGGGGGAAGTTTATGAGGATAAATACGGCATCACAACCTCTCAGCGTTTGCACGGAACGGTGATGGAAAATTTGAGCGGGCGCGGCCCCTGTTATCTTAAAACAAAAGGAATTACAAAAGAGCAGGAAATGGATTTGGTGAAGGCTTACCTTAACATGGCTCCAAGCCAAAGCCTGCGTTGGCTGGAAAGCGGGCAACTGCCAAGCGTTAAGAATGTGGAAATTGAAGGAACCGAGCCTTATATCACAGGCGGACACGCTGCTGCGGGATATTGGGTGGACACAAATCGCAAAACAACTGTGCGGGGTCTGTTTGCGGCAGGAGACGTGGCGGGCGGTTGTCCGCAAAAATATGTAACCGGCGCCTTGGCTGAGGGAGAAATCGCAGCAAGGGCAGCGGCAAAATATATGGGCGAAAAAACGCCCCAGTTAAATACAAACGAAGCCGAAGCGGTAAAACAATTTCTGGAAGGCTCTGGCGGTGTCAATGTATCTTTCACTGTAGATGATCTTGAAGAAGAAATGCAAGCGGTAATGGACAAATACGCTGGAGGAATCGGTACTTCTTACCGTTTTTCGGAAGCGTCATTAAAAATTGCGGACGAAAAAATTCAGGAATTGGAAAAGCAATCCAACCTTATCTCAGCTACGGATATGCAGGAACTGGTTTATCTGTTGGAACTCAAAGAACGCTTGACCTTGTGCAGGTCGCTGATTGTCCATCTGTCTGTGGGCAAAGAAACGGAATATTATATCAATTCCCGTCTGGAAAACGGCAGAATTAGCGTAATTTTGCGCCCGTTGGTTAGGGAGGGAGAAGTCTATGAGCATTGAAATACGGCATGATTTATGCACTGCCTGCGGTAGATGTTCGTTGATTTGCCCCGGAAGTTTAATTAAATTTAAAGAAAAAAAGGCTGTAATTCCGCATCCGGAACGTTGCTGGGGATGCGCTTCTTGCATCAAAGAGTGCCCATCGGAAGCAATAGCGCTTTTTCTTGGCAGGGACATTGGAGGTTTGGGCGGAAGAATGACTGTGCGCAGGGAAGGGTCGCTGCTGCACTGGACAGTAACAATGCCTGATTCAAGCAGCCAAACCGTTACGATTAACAGCAGGGATGCGAATAAATATTAGGAGATAAAACAATGCCGCTAACTCATCTTGATAAACTGGAAGCCGAAGCCATTTACATCTTTCGCGAAGTAGCTGCCGAATGCGAGCGTCCCGTTATGCTTTATTCAATAGGCAAGGACTCTTCGGTTATGCTGCATTTGGCTATTAAAGCATTCTTTCCCGAAAAACCGCCATTCCCATTTTTGCACATTGACACAAGCTGGAAGTTCCGTGAAATGCTCGCCTTTCGGGACAATCGCGCAAAGGAGCTAGGCATAAATATGCTGGTTCACCGCAATGAAGAAGCCATTGCGCAGGGAATCAACCCCTTTGACAACGGGGCAGCTTATACCGATATTATGAAAACACAAGCACTCAAGGATGCGTTGACTAAGCATGGTTTTAATGCGGCATTTGGCGGTGGAAGAAGAGACGAGGAAAAGTCTCGCGCCAAGGAACGGATATTCTCTTTTCGCAACCAACACCACGCATGGGACCCAAAAAACCAGCGACCGGAAATGTGGAAACTTTACAACACTAAAATCAACAAGGGCGAGAGCATTCGGGTTTTTCCAATCTCCAACTGGACGGAAAAAGATATATGGCAGTATATAAGCCGAGAAAACATTCCGATAGTTCCGCTTTACTTTGCAGCGGAACGCCCGGTAGTATATCGCGATGGCAATATAATTATGGTAGATGACGAGCGGATGCGTTTTTTGCCCGGAGAAAAACCAGAAATAAAAAAAGTGCGTTTTCGCACTTTGGGATGCTACCCCCTAACTGGCGGCGAAGAATCGGAAGCAGATACGCTGGAAGCGGTAATTTCAGAAACTTTGGCTTCCATTACAAGCGAACGCACCAGCAGGGTAATTGACAACGAAGCCGCAGGCAGCATGGAACGTCGCAAACGAGAGGGGTATTTCTAATGAGCAACGCAGAAAATGGTCTTTTAAAATTCATCACTTGCGGAAGCGTTGATGATGGCAAATCCACTTTGATAGGACATATCCTTTACGCTTCAAAACTACTTTACACCGATCAGGAACGTGCGTTGATTCTGGACAGCCAAGTAGGTTCGCGTGGCGGGAAAATAGACTACTCCCTGCTTTTAGACGGCTTGATGGCAGAGCGAGAGCAAGGCATTACCATTGATGTTGCATACCGATATTTTACAACAGAAAAACGCAGTTTTATTGTAGCTGACACTCCGGGGCACGAAGAATATACCCGCAATATGGCGGTAGGCGCATCATTCGCAGATTTGGCGGTGATTTTGGTTGATGCTACTCAGGGAGTTCTGTCGCAAACCCGCCGCCACGCCAGAATTTGCTCTCTTATGGGAATCCGCTATTTTGTTTTTGCGGTCAACAAAATGGATTTGGCTGGCTATAGCCAAGAAAAGTTCAAAGCTATTTCGCGAGACATTGAAAAACTTGCCGATGAGTTGAAACTTGCCAATACAGTCATTATCCCAGTGTCTGCCACCGAAGGCGATAACATAACCAAACGCAGTGAAAATATGCCTTGGCATAAGGGTGATATTTTGCTTTCATATCTGGAAACGGCAGATGCCAGCAGCCAGCCAGAGACTGGTTTTTATATGCCGGTGCAGCGAGTATGCCGCCCAGACCATAGCTTCCGTGGTTTTCAAGGACAGGTTGAATCGGGAACGGTCTCTGCAAATGACACGCTTACCACCCTGCCTTCTGGCGAAACGGCAATTGTAAAGGCAATTTATGTTGCAGACAAACAGGTAAATTCCGCTGTCGCAGGGCAGCCTGCAACCATTCAGCTTGACCGGGAAGTGGACCTTTCCAGAGGCTGCGTGCTTATGCGAAAGGCGGAGCTGAAAATTGCCAAAGAATTTGAAGCCTCGCTGTTGTGGATGGACGATCAAAAACTCGTTCCCGGCAAGGAGTATTGGGTTAAAATTGGCACAAAATTGCTGCCAGCTATTGTCTCTGGAATTAGGCATAAGGTTGATATCAATACAGGGGCGCTCCTTTCTGCAAATTCCGCAGTTAAAAACGAAATAGTCCGCTGTGAAATAGTGATGATTGGACCTGCGGTGCTAGATGAATTTCGTTTGCGCAAAACCCTTGGCGAATTAATTTTAATTGACAGAATAAGCCATTCTACCGCCGCCTGCGGAGTTGTAGAAGCGGTCGGAAAAAATCACAAGGATAGCGTTCTTTTGCGCGATGGTTCTTTGGAACTTGCAATAGGGCTTTTTGACAGTTTCTATTACCATCCTAATATTCACACCGTGCTGCGACACAGCCCAACTCCGGCAGTGTATCAGCCAGGAGATAAGCTGCCTCTGCAAAGCCCGGAATTTAGCTATCCCAGCGATTTTGATATTTCTGCCAAATTCGGCTTTGCCAATATCAGAAAAGGCGTATTTGCCAGATTTGGAGAACGTAAAGCGGATGTTCCATTATTAGACAAAAACGGCATTCAAATTGACGAGGAACCGCCAAGAAATTTCGGGAAATACCGAAGGGTTGCAGTGTGGGAGAAAGATTATGAGATTTGACAGCAATTCACCGCATCAACCATGCTCTTTATAGTCGCCTCTTTTGAAACATAAACTTCCATGCCATACGCTCTTGCCGCAGCCGCACCTGACTTCGACAACGCTGCACCCAAAAGCAAAAAATCATATTGCTGCACCAAATGTAACAGTGTCAATTACTATATTATTGTGGTAAAATATTAAAAATGGGGGCCTTCTTTAGTATGCGAGACGAATATGAATAAAAAATACAAAAAGTGGCTAACTGCTATTGCCATTATTGCCATTTTTCTCTTGCTGAAATACGCTTTTACAATAGCCGATGCCAGCGACTTGATTTTTTTGCTGAAGCCCACGAATATATTTGTCGGATTACTGACCGGGTCGCATTCCGTTTACATTGAAGGCAATGGATATTACCACGAGACTCTTAATATCATTATAAATAAATCCTGTTCGGGGTTTAATTTTTGGCTTTTGAGCTTTCTTTCTTTTGCTTATTTGAAGCTGCCTATACCAACAGCTTTGGGCTGCGCCTATTTGCTGACAATTTTTGCGAACACATCTAGAATTTTTGCTTCCATTGCAATGCAAAGCCGAGCCTTGCACGAAGCAATTGGAATAATAACCTATTTATCATTCTTGATTTTAGCACATTGCTTAATGGAAAAATTTTTAACCTGGAGAAAAAACAATGCGAAATTTGTTTAATCCAAAACTGCTCTTTATAATAAACACACTGCCGCTGGCGGCGCTGTTTATTCTGAACTTTGAGCAATTCAATATTATCAAAACCCTGTTAAATGAAAATATGGTGCGAAACTGGAAAATATTTGGCTTTGCATTGGGAACTCTTGGATTTTTTAATTTCATTTACGCGGTTTATCTAGTTATAAAAAAGAAAAGCATTCATCCATATTACGGCTTTATAGCCTTGCCTTGCCACATTGCGTTTATTTATTTTTATTATTTTAATCTTAGCATAGGCAATATTATTTCATTTAATATTCCGCTGTGGATGCTTTCAGACAATTTATATTTATACGTTCTAACATTTTTAATGCCGACGCTTGCCTACTCGCTCCTCATTTTGGTAATTTATTTTACATCAGATGCCAAAGAACATAAAGCTTGGAAAAATTTTGCAATAACAGTAAGCATTCCTGTTGCTGTTTATTTTTTCAGTCAAATTGCGCTTCCCATATTGTCCTATTCGCCTTCTGATGATTTCGTAGTACATGTTTCTTTGGTGCTTTTTATTGCCATAACTTTAATATTTTTCTTCTTTTTGGCTAGAAGTCTTTTTATTGTTGTAGTTAAAAAAGCTATTGCCTGGCAAAAATACCAATTGATTTGGAAAATTATTATTGCGATTGTACTTCCTTTGCTGGGATTATCGGTAGTAAACAAGCATAGTTTTGAAGATTTTGTTCCAGGAAATATGATTGGAGATTTTAGCAATGGCTGGTTTTATATTCTCGCAATTATCAATGGCATTTTAATTTGCTTGCCTAGCATTGAAAATAAACTTTACCGACTGCTTTTATTCATTGGGCGAAGCATAACGCTTGCTTATACATTCTATTTCTTTTTGGTATTCTTGCCCTTGCTGCCCTTCTCAATACTTTGCATAATTGCTTTTGGCGTAGGTTTTTTAATGCTCACGCCTTTGCTTCTTTTCTTTATTCACGCAGTAGAAATTTCAAAGGATTTCAAATATTTGAAATCTTGGATTTCTCCAAAAATTGCCATTGGCATAGCGATGCTTGGCTTTGCTGCAATCCCTGCATGCATCACGGTATCTTATATGAAAGACAGAAGCGTTTTGCACGAAGCCCTTGAATATTTATACGCACCCGATTATTCGAAACAATACAACATAGACGAAAATTCATTGCAAAAAACACTCACCCTTCTTAGCTATCACAAAAGTAAACGCGATTTTGCAACCCACAGACGAATTCCTTATTTGACATCGCATTTCAACTGGATTGTTTTAGACAACCTCACGCTATCCGATGCTAAAATCAACTACGCTGCGCAAGTATTTTTAGGAGCGCAATCAAACTCGCAAACAAAATGCTGCAACGTTCCTCGGAACAGCGATAATGTAAGAATTACCGGCATATCCGCAGAGAGCGTTTACGATGAATCGCAAAAAGCGTGGAAAAGCTGGGTGAACTTGGAGATTACCAATGAAAACGAATTTTCCAATTTTGCGGAATATTCAACCACTATTGATTTGCCCGAAGGCACTTGGATTAGCGACTATTACTTATATGTAGGGAACCAAAAAGAAATGGGAATATTGTCCGAGAAAAAATCGGCAATGTGGATATATTCAAACATAAGAAGAGATAATTTAGATCCCGGAATTTTATACTATCTCAAAAACGAAGGCAATAAGGTGGAATTCAAAGTTTTCCCATTTCAAAAAAACGAGATAAGAAAAACTGGAATTGAATTTTTACACAAAGAGCCGGTAAAACTTGTGATTGACAATAATATAATTGAACTTGGCAATGCAACCGCAAGCGAAATTGTTGAAACCGAATATGCAGCCTACATTTCCGCTGAGCAAAAACAAAAGCTCAAGAGCGTTCAACGCAAACCTTATTTTCACTTTTTGATAGACAAACATTCATCTAAAGAGAGAATAGAAAAAGTTTTAGCGAGCTACCCTTTATATTCAGAAAACGCACAAATCGATTCTGTAAAAACAAAAGGTTTTTATTTGGAAAGATCCATAGAAATTGCCTTGTTTAAAGCGTACAAAAATAAATCCTACCCAATAATTGTGGTGGTTTCAGACAGCATTCAAAATGCGATTTTAGATAAAAAATTTGCCAATTTCAAATTTGCATTCCCGGAGAGCGATTTATTTTTCAGAGCTGATAAAAACGGGCTTCTGCACCCTCATTCATTAACCAGCAATCCCAAGCAACAGCTCCCATGCAGCACGGCATATTCATTTGACCAAACAGTTTTAGAATACAAATTTTCCGATGGCCGCGTGGCATATTTGCCAAACAACAACGAGCCGAGCATTGCATTAAAGAGCGATCTTTTTGAAATTTCCGAACCGGAAATCAAGGAAAAAAGCTGGCAATTTGCTTTGGCTTTGCATGCAAAGCAGATGTCGCAAACGTTGCATCCGGAAATAACCAGCAAAGAATGGCGGAACTTGGTAAAATACAGTTTTATCTCAAAAATAATGACTCCCGAAACATCGTATTTGGTTGTAGAGAACGAGGCGCAAAAGGCTATGCTGAAAAAGAAGCAAGAGCAAATTCTTTCTGGCAGCAAATTATTAGACCCCGATGAGGACACCCAGCAAATGAGCGAGCCGAGTTTATGGCTTTTGATGATTTTGTTTGGGCTGGTTCTTAGCCGGATACGCCTGACTTCGACAACGCTGCACCCAAATCAGATGCAGCAAAAATCATAAGACGTTGAAATGCAACGAGTTATAAAATTAGCAAATTTTAGCTGTCGAAGTCAAGAATCACAAGGATGGCGTTCTTTTGCGCGATGGTTCTTTGGAACTTGCAATAGGGCTTTTTGATAGCTTCTATTACCATCCTAATATTCACACCGTGCTGCGACACAGCCCGCCTCCGGCAGTGTATCAGCCAGGAGATAAGCTGCCTCTGCAAAGCCCGGAATTTAGCTATCCCAGCGATTTTGATATTTCTGCCAAATTCGGCTTTGCCAATATCAGAAAAGGCGTATTTGCCGGATTTGGAGAACGTAAAGCGGATGTTCCATTATTAGACAAAAACGGCATTCAAATTGACGAGGAACCGCCAAGAAATTTTGGGAAATACCGAAGAGTCGCAGTGTGGGAGAAAGATTATGAGATTTGACAGCAATTCACAGCATCAACCATGCTTTTTACAGTTGCCTCTTTTGAAACATAAACTTCCATGCCATACGCTCTTGCCTCAGCCGCAGTTTTTTCTCCAATGCACAAAGCTTTTATTTTGCCAAAGTCCAAATGCGCTGCGATTTCGGCGAAGCCTTTTACCCCAGACGGACTTGTGAACGCAGCAATATCAAAATCGTTCTTGATTACCGCATTGACTGCATCCACGCTTATATTTTTTATGTTGCCAACTTTCTCGTAAACAGGAACATCGTCAAAAAGCACTCCAGCCTCCGCCAGTATGTGCGTTAAATCAGTATCTCCGTCTTTTGCCCTTGCAATAAACACCTTCTCGCCCTTTCTCACAAGCCCCGTCAACCCCGTAGCCAAAGCCGCTCCGTGGTATTCCGTGGGGATATAGTCCGCTGCAATCCCACGCTTTTTAACTTCTCTTTCGGTTTCAACCCCAACGCACGCTATTTTAAGACCGCTTAATTCCCTAATGTCAATTCCGCTTTCGATAAGATAATCAAAAAATATATTCACACCAGCGCCGCTTGTAAAAACAAGCCAAGAGTAGCCCTTTATGCTCTCTAATCTCATCCCCAATACGCAACCCGGGCTGATAAGCGGCGCAATCCTTAAACATGGCAATTCAATGACATCAAAACCCTGTTCTCTCAAGCTGTCTGGCAATTTGGACGATCCGGGTATAATCCTTGAAACAATAATGCGTTTGCTGTGCAAAGGCTTTTTGCTGAACCAGTCGTAACGCTCTGAAAATTCACAAACCTTCCCGATGATAATAACGGCGGGTGACTGAACATTATTCGCATGGGCTATTTCGGGCAAGGCAGCAAGCGTTCCCAAAAATTTGCGTTGGGAGTTTGCAGCAGCGTTCTCTACAATAGCGGCTGGTATATCCTTGTCCATGCCAGCGGCAATACATCTATCGCAAATATCATTGATTACCGCAACTCCCATCAAAAATACCAATGTGCCATTTAATTTCACGAGAGCGTCAAAGTCAATATCCAAAGCTTCGTTGTTTTTTGCATGAGCGGTTATTACATGGAAGGAAGAAGCGCAGCCCCTGTGGGTTACGGGAATTCCAGCGTATGTCGCAGCGGCTATGGCAGAAGTAACGCCGGGCACAACTTCAAAAGGAATGTCGTTTTCAGCTAAAAGCTCCAGTTCCTCCCCGCCTCGCCCAAAAACAAAAGGATCTCCGCCTTTTAATCTGACTATATTTTTTCCCTGCCTGGCTTTTTCCAGCAGAAGATTGTTAATCTCATCCTGTGGCACGTGATGATTGCCAGCATATTTTCCCACATCAATTTTTTCTGCAAAGTCGGAAATTAAGTCAAGAATATCCTCGCTGACAAAGCGGTCGTGCAACACAACATCGGCGGTTTGCAGCATCTCAAGCCCCCTGAGGGTTAATAATCCTTTACCGCCAGGACCGGCTCCGACCAGAGTAACTTTCATTTTGATGTAATCTTTGTTTTTTGTGCCACGCTATACACTAAGCTTTGTCTCATTGCTTCCAAATCGAAAGGCAAAGACCCATCGCTAATATCATGAAGTTTCAATTCAAAAAGCCGTTTTCCCTCTTCGCTTATAGAGACGCTTGCAGCTTCGCTGGGAAAAGCCGATGTTTGCTGATTGCCTTTATTTTCAGCATATTCATTTTGCGTTGCATTTGCTGAACCTGCATGAGAGTTTGTTCCAGAAATACTTGCTATTGTCATATATCTTCTATCGGCATAAAAATGAAAAACTTTAGCGTTTTTTTTGTATGATTTAATCGGTCAAAATCAAGCTGCTTGCTTTTTCCTTACCCCAAAGCAATTTAAAAAGGTCAATAGCATAAGTGAGTTCTATGCTTTCATTGCTTTTTCCAAAGCCGTTCATATTAGGCGCCATGCTAAAGCCTTCGCCATTTATATGTACTTGCGGCGGAAATTTTACTGCATTAATTACATCTTGCCGCGAAATCAGTCCTTTGTCTAATAACTCGCTCACTTGATACGAAAATTCTGTTTGCCTACCTCTCCCCATATAATCTGGATTATCAAGAGAACCGCCTGGTTTAATTCCATTTTCTAACGCAAGTTGCAAAACGTAAGCGTGAAGTTCCGGATCGTTCCTAAAGTTATCAAAAACGTGCCCCCTAGCTTCAACTTCAGCCCAATCGAACTGGTTGGGAACTCCATTCTTCAGTCCAGACCAGCGGGCAATATTCTCTGGAATCTCAGCTTCCGAGCCTGCTTTTGATATTTGCTCTTGCAGAATATTGTTGAAATTATTGACTTTTGGGGAATTACCTTGGTAAACGGCATTGCTATATCCAGTGACAGCTGATGTTGCTAGCATACATTAAACTCCTATAGTTTGTTACAGAATTTACATGCAAAAAATATGCCAATTTGTTAGGCTAGATTATTGCTCCTCTACACCTCGCAGTTTAGGCAGATTGCCGGCGGTCATCTCCCAAATACCGTTCAAATCCCAGCCCATAGTTGTTTGCCAGAAGTCGGTTGTATTGGCAATGCTCGCGCTTACATCCGTGCCGTGCAAGTCGTTTTCATCTGATGTTGGGAAGGTTGATAAAGAAGCGCCGCTATAAAACTGCATATCGTTTTTTGCATGATTGTTGATGGGAGTGCTAGATCCATAGCCTATAACACGACCGAAATTATCATCGCTTCCACTGCTTCTGGTTATTGACGGATTCAACGCAGCGCAGTTTTTTATAGTACCGTTATGCTGTCCTGCCACGCCGCCAACTCTGGTATTCCCCTTAACGCTGCCAGTAGCATAGCAATTTTCTACTGTACCGCCGCCATTTAGCCCCAATATGCCGCCAACTACGTTTTCACCTTCAACGCTGCCTGTAGCATAACAATTTTCTATCACAGCGATTTGAACTCCACTCTGATTACGCCCTACAACGCCACCTACCAGATATGCGCCTTTAACGTTACCGATAGCATAGCTGTTTGATACTTTGCCGAGGTTATTCCCCACCACACCGCCGCTGCCGCCTTCTTGGGATTGTCCTTCAACACTTCCGGTAGCATAGCAATTTTCTAAGGTGCCTTCATTCCGTCCAGCCACACCGCCAACAGATCCTTGGTAGCTATCAAGATTCTCAACGTTGCCGTCAACATGGCAGTTTGACAATTTGCCATAATTGAGCCCCACCACACCGCCAACATAGTCGGCGTTGCCTTCAACAATGCCAGTAACAGAGCTGTTTAATATCGTGCCATGATTAACTCCCGCTATGCCGCCTAAAGCACTACCCTTGCTTTTGATGTTTACATTTTTTAACGCAAGGTTCTTTACAATGCCGTCTGTATCAATATAGACAAACATACCCCGATATTGTATAAATTCAATGGTGTTGGTGTTAGCAATACCGGTGATGGTTTTGTTGTTGCCGTCAAATGTTCCGTTGAAATAGGCATAATCTGAAGTGGAATTCCAATGGCCAATTGGTGTCCACTCGCTAGTCAGCGTGATGTCTGCGGTGAGTTTGTAGTGCGCCGAGAGCGTCCATTCCTTGTATCCCGCAGGGTTGTCATTTCCTCTGCCTGCATAGCGGAGCGTTGTTGCGCTGCCAATGGTAAAGGGGTCATTTTCTGTGCCTGTGCCCGTGCCGTCTGGCACGTTGCTGCTTGAACTGCTGGGATTCACACTGCTTGACGATGCTGCAATCTCGCTGCTGCTTGATTGCAATGCTTCGCTTGAACTACTGTGTTCAACGCTGGATGAGGAAAGATCCCCGCCAGAACTACTGCTTGGATCATCATCGCCATTGCTTGATGATGAGCAAGAAATTACCATAGCAATAAAAATGCCTGCCGCCAAAAGAAAACGCTTTGTTTTCATTATATACCTCCTAAGTTAAGGATTAATGTTATTGTTTCAAATTTCATTTCCAGCCTCTGGTTCATCCTTTAAGCAGCGAACGCTAAACAGGCTGATGCTCTTATCGTTGAAGCTCCTGTCCACATCCTCGTATTCGTAGTCCATGTTCCGGTACCAGGCACTGCCGGCATTGTCTTCCGTAGCACTCCACCAGTAGCCGCTGTAGCCAACGCTGTTAAAACCGAAGAGACCGAGGCCGCCCGAAAGGGCCGCAAAGCCGTAAGTGTCCAAATTCTGTATCTCGCCATAAGCTATCCAACCACTAGTAGCCTTCAAATGCCTGCCTGCCAACGAAGAACCGCCAACTGCGGTCTCCAAAACAGCCCACTCATCATCGCTGGGCAGATGCCAGCCGGAAGGGCAAACGCCCTGAACGCCACTGGGAACGGCGTTAGAGCTTGCGAAATTGTTCATTGCCGTATTCCAATTGTAAAGCCTGCCGTAAGTATCGCAAGTTGAGGTGTTGTCGTCAACTAGGGAGCCAGAGCCAGAGCCAGAAAGGGTATTGCCGCATTTGCTGCCAAGAGCATCGTAATTCAAATTCTCCGCCATCCAAATTTGAGTACCTATCGTTGCATATACATATTTCTTGCCATCTCGCTCATCGCAGAATTGGGGCTTGTCTTTTCCGTAATGATTTATTCTTATTGTTCCTTCAACAAAACCTGCGCATGGGCCATCGGCAGCGGAGCTGCTGCTCTGCGTTGCCGAACTGCTGCTGGGTTCAACGCTTGAACTGCTCAATGCCGAAGACGAACTCGGTGCAACGGAACTGCTGCTCGGTGTGCCTTCGCTGGAACTACTGCTGGGTGTTTCGTCGCTAGAGCTGCTGCTGGGTGTTCCTTCGCTAGAACTGCTGCTTGGATCATCATCGTTGTTGCTTGATGATGAGCAGGAAATTACCAGAGCAACAAAAATGCCTGCCACCAAAAGAAAACGCTTTGTTTTCATAGATACCTCCTATAGGAATGTGAAATTAAATTCTGTGAAACCTGCTCTGCAATAACTTTGTTTAGCGCAATTTGGGGGGGGGGGGGGGGGGGGGGTTGTTGTTTGTGTGGGTTTGTTTTTTTTTTGATTAAAAAAAAGAAAAATAATAATAAAAG
>WRMM01000010.1 GCA_009777135.1 Candidatus Fibrimonadales bacterium | reverse complement strand
TTTGGCAGCCAAATAAAACAAATTACATGAGATTTTTTGCTGGCACGGAGCTTTCTCCTTTTTATGGAGCTGTGAGACTTGGCTTGGGTTTTGCGCCTTTGCCACCGCCTTTTGCTGTTTTGGAACTTCGTTTTGTTTATTCAAATGAGAATTTGTTCTGGAGCGATGTTGAAATGCCCATGAAGCCCAATGAACAGCCTTCTATAGACGAAACTTGGGATGCAGGGTATATTTTTGATAACTTTTATAATAGTTCAACTTATGCGCAAATACAGAGCTTTAGCACGCAGCTGCTTGGAAGATATATTTCATCAAAGTTCACTTTTACTTTCTTGGTTGGCTTTACGCTAATAGATATAAGTTCAGATTATGATGAAAAGAGTTTTGACTATATGCGCGGTATCCCGCTTTACGGCAGAGATTATGTGGTTTCTGAAGAACTTTTGTTTGTTTATAATTTTGGCAGGAATTTTTCGTGGAGCACAGGGTTTTCGGCTATGTTTTCTGGCAAACAATTTCAATTTTATTCCCCATTTAAACCTTACGACAAGGAACCTCTTTCCTATTATATTATATCAACAGGCCCTCTATGGAGATTTGACAGCGACCGTTCTTACTTTTCCATCACCCCCGGCTTCTTTACTCGCAACAGCAGCGATAGCAACTTTAACGATTCCATCAAGGAGCGAATTTTGCTGGCAGTTGAATACAAGCGTTTTTGGGATTTTAGATTTGGAAAAGAATAAACAAAAAATTCTTGCTCGCATAGAAAAGGCTTGCAAAGCCTGTGGCAGAAGCTCTTCTGATGTTCGCCTTGTTTGGGTTAGCAAAACGCAGCCGGTTTCTGCGGTGGAAAGCGCCATAGCCGCAGGGGCAAGGGATTTTGGCGAAAATAGAGTGCAAGAGGCTTTGGAAAAATTTTTGCCGCAGAGAGAAGGCATTGTTTGCAGAATAATCGGGCCTGTGCAAAAAAATAAATTGCGCAAGGCGGTGCTGGCAGCGCAGGCAATAGACACCATTGCAGATTTGGAAAGCGTGCAGAAACTGGAAGCCTTGTGCAAAGAAGCAAACAAAAATTTGGAGATTCTTTTTCAGGTGAATGCTTCGGAAGAAGCCACCAAAAGCGGCCTTTCCATGGCAGAGGCTTTTGATTTTTTAAACAACTTGCCAGAGCCAGAAAGACTTGTTTACAAAGGCTTGATGACCATAGGAAAAAACACAGGCAATCCCGAAGACTCCCGAGCCTGCTTTGCTTTTTTAAGAAACCTGCGAAACAAGCTTTTCAACTCATCGGCAAAATTCTCAAACTTCACCGAACTCTCAATGGGCATGACCAACGACCTTGAAGTGGCAATATCAGAAGGCGCAACAATGGTAAGAGTGGGAACAGCGTTGTTTGGAGCAAGAGTTTTCTAAATTTACCACCATGATAATACACTTAGTTCTTTGGAAAATGAAGCCTGTTGCGGACAATCGCACCGGAAAGGAAAATGCGGAAATTATGGCGCAGAGATTAAATGCTTTGAAAGGCGTGGTCCCCAGCATTGCGGCAATAGAAGCCGGCGTTAATTTTGAATCTTCTGATGCAGCTTATGATATAGGCTTGTACTCTGCTTTCAAAACAAAAGAAGATTTGGAAGCCTACCAGAAACATCCGGCTCATGTGCAATTGGTAGAGTGGGTGCGCAGCGTTGTAGAATCCAGAGCAGTAACAGATTTTGAAATTTAAGGTTGTTTATGACCCCAGAAATAGAGTCTCTAAGACAAAAGCTGGATTTAATAGAAGATAAATTGATTGCGCTTTTAAACGAGCGCGCTGAGCATGTGCTTGAAATTGGAAAAATAAAACACGAAAAAAAATTGCCTGTAACAGACATCAAAAGAGAAGAAGAAATTTTGAGCAGAATAGCGCAAAAAAACCCTGGTCCAATGAGCAACGAATTTTTGATTGATATTTTTAGAAAGATAATAGACGAATCGGTTAGAATGGAGAGAATTGGCAATTGACAATTACGCTAGTTGGTTTTGGTTTATTGGCAGGGTCGGTGGCGGCGGCAATTAAGCAGGCTGGCTTGCAGATTGCTATTCGCGCGGTAAGTTCCAAGGAGACTTTGCAAAAGGCTAAAGAACTTTCAATGGCGGATGAGTTTTTTGAATACGATGATGTTCAAAACTGGCTGCCTAATTCAGATTTGATTTTATTGTGCAGCCCTATAAAACATATTTTGTCAACAATTGAAGTTTTGAAAAAGAATGCAGGGTTGCTCAGCGATACGGTTATTGTCAGTGATATTGGCAGCACAAAAGGGGAAATTTGCGAAAGCGGTTTTGCTTTGCCAAAGCCATTTGTTTTTGTTGGCGGGCATCCCATGGCTGGTTCTGAAAAGCGTGGCGTTGAGCATAGCGATCCGTCTATTTTTGAAAACGCCTATTGGCTTTACTGTTTGCCGAAAAACTTAACGGAATTGCCAGAGCCTCTAAAAGAGATTTTAGATTTTTTAGACAGCCGTCCTGTGCAAATTTCGCCGAGCGATCACGACTTTGCAATGGCGTGGCTTAGCCATGCTCCGCAGATTCTCAGCACTTCAATAGCGGCAGGCATTTCTCCTTTGGCAAAAAATCATTTGCACCTTGCGGGGCGAGGCTTTAGAGATATGACCCGCATTGCAGGTTCGTCTTGGGGAATGTGGAAAGACATTTTGGAAACAAACAAAAAAAATATAGCGAAAGCGCTTGAAACTTACGCAAAAAAAGCTCAAGAAATGAAACTTGAACTTGAAGCCGAGCAACTGGCAAAGCTTGAAAATAATTTTTCGCTTGGCAACCAAACAAGAAATCACTTGGAAACAGGAAAGAATTACGCCTATCCGCTTCACGAAATTGTAGCTCACATTCCAGACGAGCCAGGCTCAATTTTAGGAGCATTAAATCCTCTTGCAGAAAAAAATGTAAACATAAGAGATATTGAATTAATGAAAGTTCGCGAAGGCATAGGCGGAACTCTGCTTTTGGCTTTCAAAGCAGAAAGCGATGCTGTCAAGGCAATAGAAATTTTAGAAGAGCGAGGGATACGTGCCGTTAGCCGCTAGAGTTTCAGATATGCACACTTGCCCCATGCAAACGCCCGGGACGCCGCCCGTTCCTCATGTTGGAGGGCCGGTAACAAGCGGTTCGCCCAATGTTCTTATAGGCAAAATGCCTGCCGCCACCGTTGGCAGCTCATGTTTTTGCGTTGGTCCGCCAGATACCATTGCAAAAGGCTCAAAATCCGTGCTAATAAATAAAAAGCCTGCAGCTCGAATAGGAGATTCCACAATTCATGGCGGAGTTATTGCAAGCGGCTTTCCAACTGTTCTGATTGGAGGTTAAAAAGATGCTTGTTGGAATAAAAGGCGATTTTGAACTCTATACGGAAAAAGAGGCGTTTTTCAATTGCGCATTTTTAGCGGCTCTTGCCAATGGCAGCTCGGTTTTGCATGGAGTTAAGGCTGCGCCGGAATTTGCCGCTTTTGCAGATTATTTAAGGGAGCTTGGAGCAAGCGTAAATGTTAGCGAAAAGCAATGGGAAATTGCGGGCGTGAATTTTAAATGCGAAAAGAATTTGAATTTGGAATGGGTTGGCGGTGATTTGCCTCATCAAAAAAGAAATAAAAAAATAATAGAAAGCTTGCTAAGCGGGGTTCCTTTTTATTGCGAAGAAAAAATCTCGGTAAAAAATTCCTTGATTCGGGAATTGGCAACGCTTGGCGCAGAAATGGAATGGAGACTTGAAGAAGGCTATGATGAGAGCGATGAGCTTGCCAGACGCATGGCAAGAATGCAGGGAATAAAAAACGAAAGAAAATGGATTTGCCGCATTCCTCCTGTGCCAAATCTTTTAGCGAGAGACAGGTTCATAGCGGGCGATGTAACGCAAGCTGCTTTTTTGGCTTTGGCAGCTTCTCTTATTCCAGATTCAGACATAACAATAAAGGCTGTTAGCTTGGATTCAAGCCGAGCGGGAATTTTTGGAGCACTCAGAAGGCTTGGCGCAGAAATTGAAATTGCTTCTCGCCAAGAAAGAGGAAACGACGTTTGGGGCGATTTAAGAGTGAAAACCGCAAAATCGCTAATAGGCAAACGTTTTGGCGCAGATGTTTTGAGCACCTGCCTTGACGAAATTCCAATGCTTGCTGTGCTAGCCTGTTTTGCCGAGGGCGAAACAATTTTTAAATTGCCGCTTTGGGCAGCGGATTTTTGCAAACCCGTTCTCTCTGCCCTTTACGAAAACCTCAAATCCGCAAACATAGAATCTGGCCTTTACGAAGACGGCTTGATTTTGCGTGGCAAAAGCGAAATAGAAGGCGACATCTTCGACAGCAAAAACATCCCAGCATTAGGCCTCGCTTTGCATGTTTTAAACCAAAAATCAAAAGGAAAACAAGAAATCAAAGGAATAGAATGTGTTGAGGATACGTGGCCAAACGCATTGCTTAATTGAGAATGGAGAATTGAGAATTGAGAATAGGCATAGTTGCGCGCAAAGAACAAAATCCTAAATTATTGGAGGCGTTGGACGCTATAGAACGTTGGGGCAAAAATCGGCGTGAAAAAATAGTTTATGCTGATTCTTTTTTAAAAAAATGCGATGTGCTGGTTGCGGTTGGGGGCGATGGAACGGTGCTTTCTGCGGCGCATATAGCCTGCGGAAGGCAAATTCCCATAGTTGGCATAAACGCTGGACGCGTTGGTTTTTTGGCAGAATACAAAATAGAAGAGATATCTGAGGTTTTAGATGCTCTTTCCAGCGGAGCTTTCCACACTCAAGACCGCATTATGCTTGACTGTTCGGTTTATTTGAAGAATAAAAAAGTTTTGAGCCGCACCGTTTTAAACGAAATTTACCTGCACGCCCATGCTCCAGAAAAAATGGTTAATTTGGAAGCAAAAATCAACGATAAATTTTTAACCGAGTATTGGGCAGACGGCCTTATGCTTGCCACGCCCACAGGTTCCACTGCTTACAACCTAGCGGCAGGCGGCCCCATAATATATCCCTCAGCAGAAGCCTTTGTTTTAAATCCCGTAAATCCAATGAGCCTTTCAGTGAGGCCCGTAATTATCCCGTCTTCTTCTGTTTGCAAAATCAAATGCCTCCCAGGCAGCACGGCAGAAATGGTTTTTGACGGTCATTTCTCCGAGGAGCTAAGCGAAAAATCCGAGCTTAGAATTAGCCGCAGCCGCTATGCCACCCGTTTTGCCCACATAACCAAAGATTCTGGCTTTGTCCAAGCCTTGAGAGAAAAACTCGGATGGACGGGGAAGGTGAAGCGTTGATTTACTATAGAACGCCGATTTATTAGCTTGGGACAAGGAACATGGGACAAGCGATGTGCAAATCTACGTTATTTGGGACATGATTTTTAAATAATCATGTCCCATGTCCCAGCCAATGTAGCTCCACATGTCGCTTGTTCCATGTTCCAGAGCATTAAGTTTGACTTAATCATTTACTATATTCCCCAAAGGCCCTTTCAAACGGAGGAACAAATATGGGACCAATAGGTGTGCCTGAGCTGCTGTTGATACTGCTCATTGTGCTGGTATTGTTTGGGGCAAAGAAAATTCCCGAATTGGCAAAAGGTTTGGGGTCTGGGCTTAAGGAATTCAGAAAGGCTTCCAAAGAATTGGACGATACCGCTAAATCTGCGAGCGAAGTTGACAAAGAAACTTCCATAGATGACAAAAATAGCCAGTGAAGACAATAGCAGCGGCAAAGAGATGCCGCTCATAGCTCATATCAGAGAACTGCGTTCTGTGCTGATTCGCTGCATTTGCGCGGTTATTGCCTGCGCAATTCCATGCGGTGTTTATTGGAAAGAAATTTTTGATGCAATTGTGGAGCATACTTTGAAATTATGCGAAAGTCAGTCTGTGCATATAATTTACACGGCTCCGGCAGAAACGGTAATGCTAAGCGTTAAAATTGCCCTTATATGCGGTTTGATACTAGCTTCGCCCATTGTATTCCAGCAAATTTGGGGTTTTATTTCGCCTGCCCTTTACAAAAAGGAAAAAATTTTGGTGCTCCCTACTGCGATTGCTTCTACTATTTGCTTTCTTGCTGGCGTTGTTTTCAGTTCTTATACTTTGCCGTTTGTGCTGCAATTTTTGACTGAGTTTGCCGCTGGGGGTCTTGACCCTTTTTTCAGAGTTGATGAGTATTTGGGTTTTCTTGTTAAAATTGCTTTATCGTTTGGCATAGCTTTTCAGCTGCCTGTAATTGTTTTTGTGCTTTCAAAAATTGGCTTGATAGACCACAAATTTTTAATTCGCTATTTTCGCTATGCAATAGTGCTCATATTCATAGTTGCGGCAATCCTTACTCCTCCAGATATTTTTTCTCAGTTATTGCTAGGCACGCCTTTGCTGGTGCTTTATGCGTTTAGCATATTAATTTCTTTTTTTGCGAGGAAAAAATGACAAGCGGCATAGGTTTTTCAGAAATTCTTTTAATTCTGGTTATAATGCTCATTTTTGTTGACGCAAAGCAAATCCCAGGCCTTATACGGAAAACTTTAAAAATAATAGGCCAAATCCGCGCCGAAATTAAGAAGTTTATTGACGAAATGGATGTGAAGTGAGATTACTATATTACCTTCCATGCAAATCACCTCTTCTTCTCAGTTGCGCGGGGTTTTTCCTGCGCTTTTTACGCCTTTGAAAAGCGATGACCCTCGCTGTTTGTACAATTCCATTGATTACGAAAAAGCAAAACAAATGATTGACGACCTTATAGGCGCAGGAGTTCATGGGCTTGTTCCAGTGGGAACAACCGGGCAAAGCTCCACGCTTAGCCATCAGCAGCATTTGGATTTTATAAAATTCACGCTTGACTATGTAGATGGAAGAGTGCCTGTTATAGCGGGAGCCGGTTCCAACAGCACAAGAGAATCCATTGAAATTATAAAAACAATTCAGAAAATAGCGGAAGTTCCCATGCTCTGCGTAACAGGCTATTACAACGCTCCTCCGCAAGAAGGCATTTACGCTCACTTCAAAGCTTTGAGCAGCGAAACAGGCGCAAAAATTGTTCTCTACAATGTGCCTGGCCGCACAGCGAACTACATGCACCCAAGCACCATAATAAAACTAGCAGAAGACAAAAACATAATAGGTTTAAAGCAAGCCGTTGATTTTCGCATTGGCGAAAAACACTGCGAAGACACAAAGCTAATAATTGAGCAAACCAAAAACCTTGATTTTGCCACGCTTTCCGGCGAAGACGGCTCATTCATAGACATGCTTGAGCATGGCGGCACAGGCTTAATCAGCGCAAGCGCAAACATCCCGGAAGCCTCAAAAATCTTTGTTGACCTCTACAACGCTTTTCAAAACCAAGAATTTGAAAAATGCGACCAGCTTCAAGACGAAGCCAGAGACTACGTAGAAGCCGTATTCTGCCGAAAAAACCCCATCCCCTTAGGCACGTTCTTCAACAGCCCGCTAATGCTGCCCCTTGTAAGCGTAAAAGATACCGAACGAGGCGAAGAAGCCCAAGCCCGCATCCACAAATTGATTAAAGAAAAAGCGCAAAGTTTGCTGAAATATAGTTGAGAGTTTAAAGTTGAGAGTTGAGAGTTGAGAGTTGAGAGTGACTTTAAACGAGTATTCATATTTAGCTTAAAAAGCATTGTATTTTGGTTTATAACTCTCAACTCTCAACTCTCAACTCTCAACTACGCCAGTACTCATCGTGAACTATACTCTAAAGAAGCCTGGGTTTGGAATAGCGCTGTTCAGCATAAAAAAGGGAAAACAGACTCGGCTGTGTTTGCAAAGTTGGCGCAGATAGAAGCGGGGGAGTTGGTTGTGCTTTCGCAGATTCCTCGTGCGGAAAGTTCGTTGCTTAGGATTGGGTATTTTGCGAAAAACGGCGATGCAAAGCTTTATCGCATAGCTAATAGAAACCGCATTGTTCCGGCTTTTGATTTGTCTGATGCAACGGCGAATTTTGCAGAGGCCTCCGTTGCCTACGATGGAGAAAGAGGGGATTACAATTGGCTTGCTATGGTGCAGCTTATGAACATTGCTGGCACTGCCAGAGATTTTTCGTTTGGCGGCGAAAATTCAAAAAACTATCGCCGAGCGGAAATGTTTTACAAAGAGCCTTTTATACTGGGGCTAAACGGCTCGCTAAGGCTCTACGGCGAATTTTTGGAATACGATTCAACTAGGCAAAGAAATGCGAATTTGAAATATATTCAAAAACTTGGCTGGGAATGGCAATACTCGGTAGGAGGCGGATATAAAAATTCTCAATTATTTTCTTTACTCTCGCTTGGCTACGATAGCAGAGACAAAATTCCGCTTCCGTTCAAAGGCATGTTTGCAGAAATATCCGCTGAATTTTCAGAGTTTGTCGCAATGGGCATGGACGGCCAATATTACCAGCCTTTATCAGAAAATTGGACATTGCTGCTGGCTTCAAAGGGTTTCGGAATGTTCCCGCCCAAAAATTATGCAAGAGAAAACCTGTTTTTTATAGGAGGCCGCAACGACTTTATAGGCATTCCGCCGCGCAGCCTAAGAACAAGAGCCTACGGCGTTTCTGAAATGGATTTTCAGTGGCACGGCTTGGAAAAATCCGCTTTGCATATATTCGCTCAAAACGGAATTTACAGAAACATCCCTCCATTCAACGGCTGGGAACCAATTTTCTCCTACGGCTTGGGCTGGGAACAAGGCATCTCAAACGCCAGCATAGCCCTCTACTACATTTTAACAAACAAAATGCGCCCAATGGACGGTCTGCTTAATATGTCTGTAAGGATAGGGTTTTAAGAAAAAACGTTTTTTGAGTTGCCCCCTTGACAACCCGCTTGAAATTTTCTATATTTTCTCACATGTTTAGGAATATGTGTAACTTATGTTTAGAAATATGAGGAATCAATGCCTGGAAATATAATTTATGTTTCCACTAGCCTCACATTAAGGCTCTCGCATGAGCCTACGCCAAACTACACACTCCGCAAAATTCCACAAATATCGCAAAATCACGCAAATCAAAGGGGAAAAGCACATGCTTAAAGAAGGTGAAACAAGAATACCGTCGGGTTGCGCTATATCTGGCGTTATTGACAAATCGGGAAAACGCATGAACGGCGAAGCGATGATACGCTCAATCGCCGTGATGCACGAGCGAAGCAACGGCCTTGGGGGCGGGTTTGCCGCTTATGGAATCTACCCCGAATATAAAGACTACTATGCCCTGCATCTCTTTTACGACTCGCCATCTTCTAAAAAAGAATGCGAAGACTTTCTGGAAAGGCATTTTGACATTATAAACCTTTCCAAAATCCCAACCCGCAAAATCCCCGAAATAACGGACGAACCGCTGATTTGGCGTTACTTTGTAACCCCGCTTCCAACAAAGCTTGCCGCAAGCGGGCTTGACGAGAGAGAGTTTGTCGCAAAGTGCGTGTTTCGCGTAAACACCCGCATTTCAGGGGCTTATGTGTTTTCTAGCGGTAAAAACATGGGCGTGTTTAAGGCTGTAGGCTATCCCGAAGATGTAGGGCGTTTTTACAAATTGGAAGAATACGAAGGCTACGCATTTACAGTTCACGGACGGTATCCAACGAATACGCCCGGATGGTGGGGCGGAGCGCACCCTTTTGCATTGCTGGACTATTCGGTTGTGCACAATGGCGAAATATCTTCTTATGATGCCAACAGGCGAGCAATTGAGCAATACGGCTACTCATGCACCCTGCAAACAGACACAGAGGTTATAGCATATATAGTAGATTACCTGAACCGCAAAAAAGGACTTTCTATGGAAGAAATAGCCCATGTTGTTGCCGCTCCGTTTTGGGAAACCATTGGGCACATGGATAAAAAGAAACAAGAGTATCACGAAACGTTGCGGACTATATTCGCTCCGCAGCTTATCACAGGGCCTTTCTCTATAATAGTGGGCTTTGAAGGCGGGCTTATGGCGTTGAATGACCGGCTGAAACTTCGCAGCATGGTAATAGCGGAAAAGGGCGACAAGGTTTATATAGCAAGCGAAGAAGCTGCTATTAGAATTATTGAGCCGGATTTAGACTGCGTGTATGCGCCAGCTGGCGGATGCCCTGTTGTGGTTAGGCTTAACGGAGGTGAACAATAATGGCTGTGAATTACATATATCCAGATTATGAAGTCGCAAGAAATTACGACAAATGCATAAATTGCAGAGTTTGCGAAAAACAGTGTGCAAACGGTGTGCATGAGTATTTAGCAGATGCAGACAAAATGGTTGCAGACGATGCAAAATGCGTGAACTGCCATCGCTGCGTGGCCTTGTGCTTAACACGTGCTCTTAAAATTATAAAAAGCGACAATACCTACCGAGAGAACGCCAACTGGAGCGGCAAAACCATAAATGAGCTTTATCGCCAAGCCTCAACCGGCGGGGTGCTTTTGTCTAGCATGGGCAATCCGGAGCCATACCCTGTGTATTTTGACAAAATTTTGATTAACGCTTCGCAGGTTACAAATCCGTCTATTGACCCTTTGAGGGAACCGATGGAAACACGCGTAATCTTAGGGGCAAAACCGCAAGTTATAGAAAGAGACAAAAGCGGACACATTATAAACAATTTGCCGCCGCAGCTTAAACTATCCATGCCGATTATGTTTTCTGCCATGAGTTACGGCTCTATCAGCTATAACGCTCATGAATCTTTGGCACGCGCGGCGGAGGAACTGGATGTTCTTTACAACACGGGCGAAGGCGGGTTGCACGAGGATTTTTACCGCTATGGCAAAAATACAATCGTTCAGGTAGCTTCTGGACGTTTTGGCGTTCATCCTGGCTATTTGAAAGCTGGCGCTGCAATAGAAATAAAAATGGGGCAGGGCGCAAAGCCTGGCATAGGCGGGCATTTGCCTGGGTCAAAAATTGTGGGCGATATTTCAAGAACAAGAATGATTCCCGAAGGCAGCGATGCAATAAGCCCCGCTCCGCATCACGATATTTATTCTATAGAAGATTTAAGGCAGCTTGTTTATTCGCTCAAAACGGCGACCGATTTTAAAAAACCGGTTAGCGTGAAAATAGCGGCAGTGCACAATGTTGCCGCAATAGCAAGCGGCATCGCAAGAAGCGGTGCGGATATTGTTGTGCTGGATGGTTTTCGCGGCGGCACCGGCGCGGCTCCTACCCGTATGCGCGACCATGTGGGCATTCCAATTGAGCTTGCGCTTGCAAGCGTTGATAAACGGCTTCGCGATGAAGGCATTCGAGACAGAGTGTCTGTTGTAGCGGCGGGCAGCATTCGCAGCAGCGCAGATATAGTAAAAGCCATTGCTCTTGGAGCAGATGCGGTTTACATTGGCACCGGCGCGCTTTTGGCGCTTGGCTGCCATCTTTGCAGAAACTGCCATACGGGCAAGTGCAATTGGGGAATAGCAACCCAAGTGCCAGAGCTTACTAAGAGGCTAAATCCCGATATTGGCTACAAGCGGCTGGTTAATCTGCTGAATGCGTGGAAACACGAAATCAAAGAGATGATGGGCGGAATGGGCATCAATTCCATAGAAACGCTCAAAGGAAACCGCCTTATGCTTCGCGGGGTTGGATTGAATGCAAAGGAGCTTGAAGTTTTGGGAATAAAGCACGCTGGAGAGTGAAATGAAAAGAGTTTATGTAAATGAAAAGTGGTGTTTGGGATGCAGGCTTTGCGAGTATTACTGCGCATTTGCCGGAACAAGCGGCAAAGACATTGCGCGTTCGCTAAAGGGAGTCAAAATTAATCCTCGAATTAAAATCGAAGAGAAAGACGGGATTAGTTTTGCGGTTTCTTGCCGCCATTGCAAAGAGCCGTTATGCGTTAAAGGCTGCATAACAGGGGCGTTAAGCGTTGCAGATGGGGTAATAGTTGTGAACCAAGATAAATGCGTTAGCTGCTACACCTGCGTTTTATGCTGCCCTTTCGGCGCAATATCAACATCCGAGAGCGGCGCGGTTCAAAAATGCGAGCTTTGCATAAAATCGGCTGCAGACAAGCCAGCCTGCGTTGCAGGGTGCCCCAATAACGCAATTGTTTTTGAGGAGCGGAGGTAAAAAATGAAATATGTTATAATAGGAAACTCAACCGCCGGAATTGGATGCGTAGAAGGCATTCGCCAAATTGACAAAAGCGGGAACATTGCAATAATAAGCGATGAACCGCATCATACCTACTCGCGGCCTCTTATTTCTTATCTTGTGAAAGGAAAGGTAGATGCCGAGCAAATGAAATACAGAGCAGACAGTTTTTACAAAGACAATGATGTTACGCTTTTAAGCGGAGTGAGAGCGGTTAAAATAAACGCAGGCGAAAAAGCGGTGGAGCTTTCGGATGGGAACAGCATTGCTTACGATAAATTGCTTGTAGCCACAGGTTCTCGCGCTTTTGAACTGCCAATTGCGGGCAATTCATTTATGACTTTGGATGACGCTCGAAAATTGCAAAGCCAGTTAGCTCCCGAAAAGAAAGTTCTTATTATTGGTGCAGGGCTTATTGGCTTAAAGTGCGCAGAAGGAATTTTAGGCCGTGTTGCTTCGATTACCGTTGCAGACCTTGCTCCGCGCGTGCTTGCAAGCATTTTGGATGATGGCGGGGCTGCCTTGGTGCAAAAACATTTTGAAGAAAGAGGCGTGAAATTTATTCTTTCAAAAAGCGTAAGCTCAACCGATGGTTTTGATATTGTGGTTATAGCAGCGGGCGTTAGGCCCAACACGGAATTGCTTTCTGGCATTGCGCAAATCGGCAAGGGAATTGCAATAAACGAAAAGTGCGAAACTTCCAACCCCGATATTTACGCTGCGGGCGATTGCACAGAAAGCATTGACGTTTCAAGCGGTCAGCAGAAAATCATGGCATTGCTTCCCAACGCATATATGCAAGGCGAGTGCGCGGGCGTGAACATGGCGGGCGGCAATAAAATTTTTGACAAGGCTATTCCCATGAATGCGATAGGTTTTATGGGCTTGCATATAATTACCGCTGGGAATTACACGGGCGAAGTTTATGAGTCTAACAAAAACGGCACATATAAAAAGCTGTTTTATTCAGATAACAAACTGAATGGCTATATCTTTATAGGCGATATAGAAAAAGCAGGGATTTACACAAGCCTAATCCGCGACAGAACGCCGCTTGATTCCATTGACTGGGCGCTTATTTGCGAAAAACCTGGGCTTATGGCTTTTACTAAAGAAGACAGAATGTTAAAATTGGGAGGCAGATAATGGAGAGCAAACTAATTGACGAGTGCTTTGGCGAACGCTTTATCGGAAGTGGAGCAAAAAATGTCCGCATCACTATAAACGGAACGCCAGGAAACGCTCTGGGAGCATACTTGGACGGCGGAATAATTGAAGTGCGCGGCAATGCGCAAGACGCTGTGGGCGACACTATGAACGAAGGCAAAATTATCGTTCATGGCAGAGCGGGCGACGCGCTTGGCTATGCCATGCGTGGCGGGAGCATTTTTATAAAAGAAGATGCGGGGTACAGAACGGGTATCCACATGAAAGAGTACAAGGAAAAAAAGCCCGCTATCATCATTGGCGGCAAAGTAGGCAGCTTTTTGGGTGAGTATCTTGCCGGAGGGCTTATAGTTGTGCTTGGCATTGGCGCAACTGATGCTCCGGTTGGGAACTTCACCGGCACAGGCATGCACGGCGGCAAAATATTCCTAAGAACAAAGGCGGAACTGCCCTTGCTTCCAAAGCAGGTAATAAAAGAAATTGCATCGGAAGATGATTTAAAAGAAATAGTTCCATATTTAAATGAATTTTCGCAGTATTTTGGTTTTGATGCAGAAGAGCTTTTAAAAGAAAGCTTTTACATTTTGAAACCAAATGCAAAAAATCCGTACAAACAGTTATATACTATGAACTAGGTTTGCCAATCCTCTGCGTTATTCTCATTGCGCAGAAATCGGGACCGCACATTGTGCAGAATTTTGATTGCTTTTCTTGCGGAGTGTTGTGAAATTCCCTTGCGGTTTCAGGGTCCAGAGACAAGGCAAACTGGTCTTCCCAGCGAAAATCAAAGCGGGCGCGGCTCAGAGCCTTGTCCCTCAAAAGAGACTGCGGATTGCCTTTGGCAATGTCTGCGGCGTGGGCGGCTAATTTGTAGGTTATTACGCCTGTGCGAACATCCTGCTTGTTTGGCAAACCCAAGTGCTCTTTGGGAGTTACATAGCAAAGCATAGCGGTGCCCATCATCCCGATAACCGCAGCCCCTATTCCGCTTGTTATATGGTCGTAGCCTGGCGCAATATCGGTTACCAAGGGTCCCAAAGTGTAAAAAGGCGCGCCGTGGCACAGCTCAAGCTGCAAATCCATGTTCTCTTTTATTTTATTCAACGGCACATGCCCTGGACCCTCAATCAAAACTTGAACGCCCAAATCCCAAGCGACTTTTGTCAGTTCGCCAAGAATTTTCAATTCAGCAAACTGAGCCTCGTCGTTTGCATCTGCTATGCTACCTGGCCGCAGCCCGTCTCCCAGAGAAATAGCTATATCGTATTCTCTCAAAATTTCGCAAATTTCTTTGAAATTCGCATATAAAAAATTTTCTTTTTTGTGGGTTTGCATCCAGCAGGCCATTAAAGAACCGCCTCTGGAAACAATGCCGGTTGTGCGCTTCAAAGCAAGCGGAATGAATGCCCTCAGCAATCCTGCGTGAATGGTAAAATAATCAACGCCTTGCTCGGCTTGCTCAATCAGGGTGTCTCTGAAAATTTCCCAGGTTAAATTGTCTGGGTTTCCGCCCGCCCTTTCCAAAGCCTGGTAAATGGGAACGGTGCCGATGGGAACGGGGCTTTTTCGCAAAATGGCTTCTCTTGTCTCGTGGATATTTTTGCCTGTGCTCAAATCCATAACGGTATCAGCGCCCAGCTTTACCGCATAAGACATTTTTTCAACTTCTTCTTCTATGGAACTGCCAAGAGCGGAATTGCCGATATTCGCATTGATTTTCACCAAAAATTTTGAACCTATAATCATAGGCTCGCATTCGGGATGCTTTTTGTTTGCAGGCAAAACCGCCCTGCCTTCTGCAAGTTCTTTCAGCACCTCTGTTGGCTCCACGCCTTCTCTAATCGCAACGTATTCCATTTCTGGCGTAATAATGCCTTTTTGCGCGGCTTGCCGCTGGGTTAGCCCCTCGGCAGGCTTAGGCCAAGCAGAGCGAACTGGCTCAATTTGCGTAGCTCCTCCAGTATCGTAAAGCCTTATGCTGGGAATTTCCTTGTCGTCCAGAGAAATTTCCTTAATGCCAACTTGAATTTCTGGGAATAAACTTCCTTTAACGTAAATTCTCAATTTATCCTCCCTGAGCGGCTTGCACAACTAGTATTTTGTCGCCGTTTTGAAGTGTGAAGGAGGGCCATTTTGAGTTTGGGACAATGCAGCCGTTTACGGCTATGGCTATGCCTTTAATGCCGTTTGCGGAATTTTCAAATTCGGAGGCAGCCCATTCGCCTAGCGTTGAAAAATTCGTTTCTGACAATTCGCCGTTTATTGATAGTTTCAATTATATCCTCTAAGCTTTTTGCAGTTTTAAAACTCTTGTGTTGGCTGCAAAATCATGCAGAGTGCGTTTTTCCATGTCAAAAGCGGCAAGCAAAAAGCCCAAAGCGAAAAATGAGCTTAAAAAACATGCCACAAAAGAACGCAAAAATGCGCAGCTCCAGGTCATGGGTTTTCCATCGTGGCGCACAACCGCAAGGCCAAGAGCGATTTTCCCGAGCGTTCCAGAAAAATTTTTCACAAAGAAAGAATGGTAAATAAACACAAGCCCAGACAAAAACAGCATTGTGGGCATAAGCTCTGCCGGGCTTGTTTGCGAAGTGATTTCGGCGGTTGGGAGAATTCCAAAAGATGAGTGGATTGGAGTTAGCAAAACGAATATAAACTGCAAAACAACGGAATCAATTATAAAAGCGCCGAGCCTTACCCAGAAGCTTGCATAATTGGCTTTGCTAACGGCAATGTGCGGCAAAATCTTCTCTTCAATAATCTGCTTTATAGTTTCTACTTGAGTCTCCGTTTTAAGCTCTGGCTCAACTTTGCCCCAAGGCTTCCAGCCTTCAAAACCATCTCTCCACACAAGTGTTTCAGATATGAATGCGCCTTGCTCTGCAAATCCAAGCATCTGCCTAAGCGACCAAGGCCCGTTTCTTCTTTTTCCTTCAGGTTTTGAAGAATCAATGTAATACCAATCCATACG
>WRMM01000009.1 GCA_009777135.1 Candidatus Fibrimonadales bacterium | reverse complement strand
GCCTTTTGTTTGCCTGTCAATTTCTTGTTTCAGCTGCTGGAATTCTTGGTTGAGATCCTTGCGATTGTCATCGTTCAAGGTATCGTTCGAGGCTTGAACGCTTAGCTCGTACATGCGGTTGAGCATATCGGATATGCCCTGCGTTGCGCCTTCGCCTATGTTCAGAGCGCTCATGGCATCGCCAATATTTATAGCGTTCGCTTTGTATCCGCGAGACATGGATTCCAAAAGTTTTGCAACAGCCAATCCCGCCGCATCGTCTTGCGCGCGGTTAATTCGCTTTCCGGTGCCCATTTTCTCATGGATTTTGGAAAGCGCCTTTTGCCTTTCGTTTATCTGGTGGTTTAACCCTAACCCAGTTGCTTTACCTACTAGCATTGCCATGTTGCACCTCTCTTGTTTGGAGCCTTATTCTTAATATACAATTATCCTAATTCGTTTATCGGCATAAAATGAGAAAACTTTAGCGTTTTTACTTCATTTTCTTGACATTTCTCAAAAAAGTTTATATATTTACATCATCTTTCACCTTAAAAGGAGATAAAATATGGAAGAAAATCAACAAGCTACCGAACAAGTATCCGACAAGGATTGGCTTACAGTAGTGCTTTTGTCGTTTTTTTTGGGAGGTTTTGGCGTAGATAGGTTTTACGTAGGCAAAACTGGTTCCGGTATTGCGAAACTATGTACTCTTGGCGGTTGCGGCATTTGGAGTCTCATTGACTTCATCTTTGTTCTAACCGAAAAATACACAGACTCCGAAGGCAAAATTGTTAAGAAAAAGTAGTAATAATCTCGTATCCATAGCCTTGTTCCGCCAAGAATAATTGGCGGTTCATGGCAAATTCCTGTTCCTTTGAATCTTTTGTGACAATGGAATAAAACAAAGCGGGCCTTCCGTCTTTTTTGGGGCGCAAAACCCGCCCTAATCTTTGAGCCTCTTCTTGCCTGCTGCCGAATGTGCCGGAAATTTGAATCAAAACGCTTGCATCTGGCAAATCTATCGCAAAATTCCCAACCTTGCTCACCATCAAAATCCTAATCTCGCCGTTGCGAAAACTATCGTAAATAATATCGCGTTCCTTGTTCGGAGTTTTTCCTGTAATCAACGGAGTGTTAATTTCTTTTGCAAGATTTTCGAGCTGTTCTATATACTGCCCTATTATTAAAATTCTGTCATTTTCTTCGCTGTGTTTTTCCAATAATTTTTTTACAATTTCAAATTTTTCTGGATTGCAGCCCGATATGGCTATTTTTTCTCTAGGCGAAGCAACCGCATAAGCCATTCTAAGCTCGGTGTTCATGCCCACCCTTATTTCATGGCATTTTGCCTGCGCAATCCAGCCCTGCGCCTCCAAAACTCGCCAAGGAATGTCAAATTTTTTAGGTCCGATGAGCGAAAAAACCTCCGTTTCTTTATGATCTTCCCTCACAAGCGTTGCGGTAAGCCCTAACCGCCTAGTAGCCTGCATATTCGCAGAAAATCTGAACACCGGAGCTGGCAGCAAATGCACTTCATCATAAATCATCAACCCCCATTTCTGTGCGCTGAAGATTGAAAAATTGGAAAATTCTCCATTGTCCATTGCCAATTGTCCATTGTTTTTCTTTCTTCTCTGCGTCAATATCTGGTATGTGGCAATTGTCACTTGGCCAATTTCTTTTACGTCGCCGGAGTATTCCTTAACTTGTTCTTTTGTTAAATTTGTTTTTTGCAGAATTTCTCTTATCCACTGCCGAGCAGCGGTAACGCTTGGGGTTAAAATCAGGGTGTGAGCCTTGACCAGAGCCATTGCAGCCATTCCTATGATGGTTTTGCCAGAACCGCAAGGCAGCACTATAACACCAGAACCTCCTTTTTCCGAGCCGGATGCGTAAAATACCTGTGCCGCATCTTTTTGATAATCTCTCAGCGTGAATTTTTCACCGGAGTTTGCCAGCGTTTGCCTTAGCTCAATGTTTAGCGGATCGCCTTTGATATACCCCGCCAAATCCTGCACGGGAAAGCCCAGCTCCGTCAGCAGAATTTTGAGCTTGCCCCGCACAAACGGGCTGACTATTGCAGAGCTTTTTGATGTGAAGGTTTCAATATATCCTTGAAGCTCTTTTCTTCTGCAAAGCTCCAAAAACAGAGGTTCGCTATCGCATTCCAAAACCAGATTTCCATCTTTAATTGTTAAACGCAAAGTTCCATAACGCCCCATATATTCGGTAACTTCGGTTGCAACAGCAGCTGGAATTTCATAGGTGCTGTATTTTTTCAGCCGTTCCAGAACATCGCTTGCTGTCATTCCGGTTGAAGCGGCGTTCCACAGGCTCAAGTGCGAAATGCTGTATGTGTGAAAGTGCTCTGGGCTTTTTACAAGCTCGGTGAAAGGGGCAATGGCGTCTCGCGCTTCGTGATGCAGTTCGCTATCAACATTCAGCAGCACTTCCATATTGCTTTGAACTATAATACATGGGTTCTTCATAAACAAGCCTACTTTAAAAATCGCATCCAGCTGTGATATGCTTTTTTCTCGTCAAGAAATATCCATCCTATAGCGAGCAAACTCAACAGAGGAAAAGTTAGCGCAACTGCCATTTTGTTATATCCCCAAGCTTTTCCGAACTCAAGGTGCAGAATATGCCAAAACGCCCTTATTGTGCCGCAGCCTGGGCACTCAAAATTCAAAAAACGTTTCCAGAGGCAGATAGTGTTGCCTTCGTTTAATAAAAATTCTAATGGTATATTATAAAATATAAGAACAGCAGTTAGAACTGCCGCTATTTTTAGCAATCGTCGCAGGTTTAAAAAAAACGCCATCTTGTGATGCTGATGAATATAGTAATCGCTGATTAAGTCGCTTTGGATTTTGGGTATGGGGTATAGGGTATGGGGAATTTTACAAAATATTCCTCTTCCTTCTATGCTCGTCCAGCTCGTTCTTGCGAATACGCAAAATATTGGGCGTAACCTCAACGCACTCATCGTCATTTATAAATGTAACGCATTCCTCAAGGCTCATTTTTAGATAAGGAGTCAGCAAAATATTATCATCGCTGCCAGCAGCTCTTATATTTGTTAATTGCTTTGTTTTGATTACATTTACAATTAAATCTGTATCGCGGTTGCTTTCGCCTATAATCATTCCGGCATAAACCTCCGAACCCGGCGGTATAATCATAATGCCGCGGTCTTCTAGTTTCCACAAAGAATAAGCGCTTGCAATGCCAGGATCTTTTGCAATTAACACACCATTTGTGCGGCTTGGAATTTCGCCTTTGTGTGGCTGGTATTCCAAAAAAATTGACTGAGAAACCGCATAGCCTTTTGAAAGAGAAAGCAACAGGCTCCTTATTCCCATCAATCCCCTGCTAGGCACATTGTATTCAAGAAAAACCCGATTATTATCGTCTTGAATCATATTCAGCATCTCGCCTTTGCGTCTGCCAAGCTCCTCAATAATCGCTCCGCTGAACTCAGCCGGAACTTCTACCTTAAATAGCTCTATTGGCTCCAGAACATTTCCATTTTCATCGCTTTCAAAAATCACCTGCGGGCTGCCTATTGTAAACTCATAGCCCTCGCGCCGCATATTTTCAATTAGAATAGTGAGATGCATAACGCCTCGTCCGCTCACATTAAATGCGCTTGCGCCATCCGTTTTCTCAATTCGCAAAGCGGGATCTGCCATGCGCGCCCTTTCCAAACGTTCAAGCAAATGATTTCCCGTTAAATATTTTCCGCCGCCCTTGCCGGCAAGCGGCGATGTGTTCACGGTAAACAGCATGGAAACAGTTGGCGGGTCTAGCTGAATGCGAGGCAAAGATACCGGCGAATTTATATCCGAAAGAGTGTCGCCTATATCAAAAAAATCCAAACCCGAAAGCAAAACAATATCGCCAGGACCAGCGGTTTCTACGGGCTGCAAAGCGATGCCCTCATAACGCAAAATTTTTTGAATGCGAATATTCTTGAACTTGCCGCTCGGCAGCGACTGCGCAACGCTCAAACCAGCTTTCCAAACCCCGCTTTGAATTCTGCCAACTGCCAAGCGGCCTAAAAACGAAGAGTATTCAAGCGATGCAATCTGCAAAAGCGGCGGTCCTGCAAAATCACCTTTTGGCGCGGGAATTCGCTGCAAAACCATGTCCATCAATGGACGCAAATCCGTGTCTGGGTCGTTCATGTTCAAGCGGCAAATTCCTTTGCGGCCGCTCGCAAAAACCACTCCAAAATCCAGCTGCTCATCGCTTGCATTCAAATCGCAGAACAAATCAAAAACTTTATTAAGAGTGCCGCTCGGATTGCAGCCATCGCGGTCAATTTTATTTATAACAACGATTGGAATCAGCCCCAGTTCAAGCGCTTTTTGCGTTACAAAGCGAGTTTGCGCCATTGGACCTTCAAAGGCATCCACCACAAGCAAAACGCCATCCACGGTTCCTAAAATTCGTTCCACCTGTCCGCCAAAATCTGCGTGCCCCGGCGTATCCACAATATTTATGCGATGTTCTTTGTAAAAAATGCTTGCATTCTTAGACAAAATAGTAATGCCGCGTTCGCGTTCCAAGTCTCCGGAATCCATAACCCGCTCGGCCACATCTTCCGTTTCCCTAAACGCTCCGCATTGTTTTAAAATCTGGTCAACCAGCGTTGTTTTGCCGTGGTCAACATGAGCTATTATAGCTACATTGCGTATTTTTTGCATGGAGGGAAAATAGTAAAAAAAATGGCTAATTTTCTATTTTAATCCAATGTCAAAACAACTGCCAACTACTTTGCTTTACTCAAAGATAGCTTCAATAATAGAGCTTGCTCGCAAGCGAGCATCTACAGCTATAAATTTGTCAATGGTATATGCCTACTATGAAATAGGCAGGCATATTGTGGAAGAAGAGCAGCAGGGGAAGCAAAGAGCTATATACGGAAAAAATATTTTAAAGGAACTATCTGCTAAACTTATTGAACGGTTTGGAGAAGGTTTTTCTGTAATTAACTTACAATATATGCGAAACTTTTACTTGACATATTCTCAAAATATTATTGGCCAAACAGCGTATGACCAATCTTCAATTTATCAGACAGTGTCTAATAAATTGCCAATTCTGCAGACACCGTCTGCGAAATTACCAATTCTTCAGACACCGTCTCATAAATTCACCCTATCTTGGTCCCACTACCTAATACTTATGAAAATCGAAAACATTGCCGAAAGAAACTTTTACGAAATAGAAGCAACAAAAGAAAATTGGAGCGTCCGCCAACTTGCAAGGCAATGCGCAAGCAGTTTGTATGAACGCCTAGCTTTGAGCCGCAATAAAAAAGGCGTGTTAAAACTTGCCAATAAAGGACAAACAATTGAAAAACCAGAGGATATATTAAAAAGTCCTTTCACGCTTGAATTTTTAGGGTTAGAAGAAAAAGCTATTTACAGTGAAACGGATTTAGAAAGTAAAATTATAGACAATATGCAAAAATTCTTGCTTGAAATAGGAAAAGGGTTTTTATTTGAATCTCGGCAAAAACGATTTACTTTTGATGAAGAACATTATTTTGTTGACTTGGTGCTTTACAATAGACTTTTGCAATGCTACGTTTTAATAGATTTAAAAACGAGCAAATTAACTCACCAAGATTTAGGTCAAATGCAGATGTATGTAAATTATTATGATAGATATGTAAAACAAAAATTTGAAAAACCAACTATTGGCATTTTGCTTTGCGAAACTGCAAACCAAACTTTGGTAAAATTAACATTGCCCAAAAATGCAAATATATATTCAGCGCAATATGCGCTTTATTTGCCGGATAAAAAACTTTTGCAAAATAAATTAAAAGAATGGATTTTAGAATTTGAGAATAGTAAAAAATCCTCAACATCACGCACGCCGACTTAGACGGCGTTGGCAATTGTAGGAAATTTCTAATTTACCCATCTCAAATATGCGTAACTTTCTAATCCTTATCCTACTCGCCAACTCTTTGCTCCTAGCACAGAGCGATGATTTGTTTGAATTTAAAAAATTTTTGATTTTGCCGGTTGGGGCGTATTCTGAGGAAACGGGAATAATTTTGGGGGCGGGAGCTATGATTTTTATTGAGCCTCCTGCTAAAGATGGTTCCAAAGCTGGCAGCAGTAATGCTACCGTTGTAATGACCTCGTTTAAAAAACAGACTACTTTTATAAATAAATTTGTCCATGAGCCTGTGGGCGGCAATTGGAACTTTGTGTCTTATTTATACCTTGCCAGCTGGCCTACGCAATTCTTTGGAACAGGCAATGAATGGGACGAAAAGGTATATGATGTTTATACTTCCAAAAATATTCGCCTGCCTTTCTCTTTAGGCACGGATTTGTTTTTGCCAAAATCATGGAATGGCAAATTCAATTACGGAGCAGAACTGGATTTGGAATACATTGTTTTTGATTATGAAAAAACCGAGAACACAGACTTAGTAAAATACAGAGATTTGAAAAACTCCGGGAGGCTTGGAGCAGGCTACAATCTAACATACAATAGCGCAGAAAAAAACGATTGGCCTCGCAGGGGCAGCTTTGTTCAAATTAGGCATATACATTTCAGTTCAAGAGATAATGATTGGCATGGCAAAAGAAATTTTATCTGGAAAAACATAAACGCCAAAACATATATTCCTTTGCCGTTTTTGCCAGAAGGAGTTTTAGCCCTAAGCTCTTATCTAGAAGATTTTGACGGCGACGTTCCTTTTGACCGGTTTGCGCAGCCAGACGGAGTTGAGCAGCTGAGGGGTTTGAAAAAAGGATTTTTGCTTGATAAAACTTCTTGGGTTTTGCAGTCTGAGTTGCGAACTCACCTTTTTTGGCGTTGCAAGGGAACTTTGTTTTATGAGCTGGCAAAGGTCGGGAACGGAATTGCAGACCTTAATCGCAATGAATGGCACGAGTCTATTGGCATAGGAGGCAGATTTTTGGTGAACAGCGAAAGCAAAACGCACATTCGCGGAGACCTAGCACTGATAGATAAAAAGCATTTAGGAATGGCGATTAAGATAAACGAAGCGTTTTAACGCTACTCCCACTTGAGCCAGCCTTTTTTCCATGCGTATGCAAGGCCAGATACCATCACGGAAAAGAAAAAACCCAAAGCTAGAAATGCAGGCAGCACGGAAATGTCTAGCGAGCCAGCGACTACGCTTTGCCAGTCAACCAGCATTGGAAAAAGAAAGAGAGCCTTCACATCAAACACCAAGAACATAATGGCAAAAACCACATAGCCAACCTTGAACTGCATTCTGGCATTGCCAAATGTTTCCATTCCGCATTCATAAGCTGCGAATTTAGATTTGCTGTCTTTTGAAGCAAAACCCAAAACCTTGCCGGTTATTATGGCAGCCGCCGCTATAAACCCGCCTAAAAAAAGAAAGACGAGAAGAATTGCATATTCGCTCATAGGGTGAATGATGGGATTTGAACCCACGGCAACCGGAATCACAATCCGGTGCTCTAACCAACTGAGCTACACTCACCGTGAAATGGTAAATATAGAAAATTTATAGCAATCGTTGCTTAGCTCAATGCTTGGGTATGGGGTATAGGGTTTGGGGTATGGGCAATGCAAAAATATGCCCTTTTTAGCGAATTTAAGCCGTTTTTTATGAAATCCCCCATACCCTATACCCCATACCCAAAGCGAGTAAATCAGCAATTACTATATTAATACCATGTCCAATTATGCCAATAATGTGGCTAATGATTTTGACAGGCGTATCCTTTTCAATATGCCTCTGCGCAAAGCCATAGCTTTGTTTTCTGCTTTGCTGTTTGCAATAGTAGCTTTGGGTAGTTCGGCGGCTTACTATTTTTCCATGCAAAAAATTCTCAATGAAAATCTTGAGCAAGAACTAAAGCAAACTTTGAATACAAGCCATCTATTGCTGAAAGCTGAACTTGACAAAGAAATCCTGCTGCTGAAAGCTTTATCTGAAAATCCTAATATAAGCAATTATTTTTCTGACCCTAGCAATGAAAGAGCAAAAGAAGAAAGCTTTGCGTTGTTTGACTCCCATAAAAAATACTTTGACAGCAAAATTCTAAACTGGATAAACATAAACGATTTCAATCTTTATGTAAACGGGCAATTTATGGAAAAATACAGCGCAGGCAATCCAAAACACGCATGGTTCTTTGAAGTTTTGGAAAGCAAAAAACCGCCGATGATACAAGTTGATTTTGATTATTTAAATCGCCATATTTACGATTTATACGTAAATTACCCAGTGTATGCAGATGAGAAGACTATTGGGGTAATAAGCAGCAGAATATCTCTTTTTGAATTTGTGAACAAATTGCGTTTGCCAGAAAACGTTTTTATCTTTGACGAGCATGGAATTGTTATAGGGGCGGCAGATGAAAATATTGTGAAAGAGAAAAAAAGGCTCAAAGAACTGCTTGGCGATTTACGAGGCGAAGAAGTAATGAAAAGAGCCTTCAAAATGAATAAAAATTCCAGCATTGCATTTAATTTTGACAACTCTCAATATGTTGTGAACAGCGGGGAAAAAGTCAACCTGTTTTTTGTGGCAAAAGATAAAGTCAATATGGCAAAAATTCTTGAAGAAAGAGCGACTATGGTATTTTTTGCGCTGCTGTTTATTATGCTTTTGGTTTTCTTTATTTTCAATAAACTCATATCGCATATATTAAAGCCTATAAATAAACAAATGCTATCTTATATAGAGTCCAGCCTTTTAGACGAGCTTACAAAGCTGCCCAACAGAAGATTTTTCAATATGAGAATAGAAGATGAATGGAATCGGGCTGTAAGAGGAAAATATCCGCTGAGTTTTTTGATGATGGATTTGGACAAATTCAAAAACTATAACGATAAGCATGGGCATTTGGAAGGCGACAGGCTTTTGCGGGACGTTGCGCGCATATTCAGTTATTGCGTGAATAGAACTTCTGATTTTACGGCAAGGTTTGGCGGCGAGGAATTTTGCGTAATTTTGCCAAACACAAGCATAGACGGCGCAAAAAAAATTGCGGAAAATATAAGAATATCAATGGAGCGTGCTGGCAAAGCCACCATCAGCATAGGCGTGGTTTGCAAAACTCCTGGTTTAGAAGACAATATGCAAAGTTTTATAGACCTGGCAGACCAAAAGCTCTATGATGCAAAAAACACAGGGAGAAACAAGGTATGCGGGTAATGATGTTTCGTTATATTGCTTTAATAACCATATTTATGTTTCTGGGATGTTCTTCTGTATATAATTTAACGGACAGAAGCGGAAACACGTTTATTATTGAAAAACCTGAGCTGGAGCCAAAAGGCAATTTAGAATATAGAGCGGGCAATGCGGTAAGAGAGCTTGCCATAAAAGATATAGTTTCTCTGTCTGTTCCAGATGCGGAACCAAGAATTTTTGACGGCAAGGTATTTTACCCGGCAACGCTTGCTCTGGAAGATACCCTTTCCGTGCCTACTCAGGGCTTTATTTGCGTGGAGGGCATTATGAAGGCAAAAAATGCGGGTGGAAAATTTAGTATTCCAATGGCAAATATAAGAGAATTAAAACGCTCGGAAAATTAAGCAGAAGCAGGGAAAATGCACTCCGTTATTTTAGAATCACTGAGCACGAAATCTGATTTAAAGGCAGTAGTCGGCGCAATATCCAATATTTTAGGCGTTGATACAAAGGGCGCAGTTGAGCAAGCTAAAAATTTGCCCCTGACTTTGGCTAAAAATTTGCCAGAAAAAGAAGCGATGCTAATGGCAGATATGTTCAGCAGCATGGGCGCTGGCGTAAAGGTGGATCCGCCACTGGAAACTCCGCCTGCAAAACCGCCAAGAGATATAAGAACGCCTCCGCCAAAAGGATTGCCCTTGGGCTGCATAGCTTTTATTGTGCTTTGCTCAATAGCTTTAGTGCTTTTTGCAGGTTTGCAGCGCGAATGGATTGTGGAGCAATTTAAGCCAAGTCCTGTAAAAGCAGACAGGCAATTGCAAAAAGGCAATATTAATGAAGCAAGGCGAAGCATACAAAAACAGCTTAATCAAAAACCAAACGATACAGAGCTTTTGATTTTGAAAGGTAGATTTTATATAGGCGCCGGTCGCAAAAGAATGGATGAAGAAAACTGGAAAAGCTATGGAGAAGCAGGCGCGCTCCCGGAACTGGATTCCGCTTTGGAATTTTTTCGCAAAGCGGAGTCTCTTAACCCTAGAGATGGCAGCATTCCAAGATGGATTTCTATTGCAGAGCAAATGAGAAGAGCCTTTCCGGAAGCAGAAACCGCCGCTCGCAGAGCCGTTTCCATTGATTCGCAAGACCCAGACAACTGGAACCAGCTTGGTTCGGTGCTTGTAAATGAAGAGCGAGCAACCCAGGCAGAGCAGGCATTTTACAATGCGTTGAAAATAGATCAAAACAATGCGGCTGCTCTGAAAAATTTAGCAATTTTAAACCTCTACTATACAAAGGACGCCGAAAGAGCCGCCAGTTTTCTCTTTGCTTTTTTTAACCAAAAAGAATCTTTCACGGATATGGATTCTCATATTCTCCGCACAGATTTGACAAAAGAAATGATTGGCGATTTTAATCCTACTTGGGAAAAACTAATGCCGCCGCCTTTGCCTTTAGAAGAATATGAAAAAAGGCGTTCTCAAATAGCCAGCAATCCTCAATTGAGAAACGACCCTCTATTGCAAGAGCAGCTGGGTATGCTTTATATGTCTATAGGAGAAATAAAACTGGCGGAAGACTGCTTTATAAAAGCAATTCAATTAAATGCAAATATTATTTCTTCAAGAAAAATGCTTGCCATAATATATATGAGGGAAGCAAATTACGAAAAAGCTTTAAGAACTATGGACGCGGCGATAAAAATTGATGACAGGGACCCGTTTTTCTGGAAAAACATCGGGGTTTTGCAAAAGTATTTCAAAGCAAGCGCGCAGGCAAACAGATCCTTTAGCCGCTACTTGGCTCTAGGCGGCGATTCTTACGCTGATAGGGTAAGAAGGGAAATGTAATTTCTAAATTAATTTAGATATGAAAAAAAGCGAGTTTGAAACAAGGTTGATGGTTGGCATTGCGTCGCAGAGGCTTGGTCTTTTGAGAGAATCCGAGGCCCGCAACTTGTTTTATTCCAGCGAAATGCACGAACCAGAAGATAAAAAGAAAATTTACCTGCTTGAACTCAATGATGATACTTTTATACTTCGCTCAGATTTGATTTTTGACGACGCCACCACTCAATTCTTTTATGTGACAAAAGAAATATATGAATACAGCGAAGAAAATCTAAAATATGCCCTTTTTGTGCTGCGCAGAGTGGAGCACAAGGCTTATGATATTTTAGCAAAACTGAATTTGAGAGGCTATTACAGCAAAAAAGAATTTGTGCGCAATCTGATAAGCCGCGTGCCCCAGCTTGAATTGATAGGAGATGCCGTAAAATACCGCAGAAGCGGGCAAACGCTCATGACCATAAAAGAAGAAATTTTGCATTTTATGTATAAAGACGGCGACTCGGAATCCTATATGGATTTGGCAAAAAAAGATTTCAACGAAAGAATTTTACAGCAGTGCATTGAGATAGCAACCGCAACCCTCAAGCACGAAAAAAACTAAAGGAATTTTAAAGTGATAGTTCTGCTTGCAGATCCAGATAAAAAATTTGTAAATGAAATTTTAGAATCCTGGTCTATAACGGAAATACCGGTATCTGCCGTAACAAATACCGCTGATATGATTTCCGTAGCGGCAAGCGGCAAAGTATCGGTTGCGTTTTTGAATGCGAATTTTTTATGGGCAGCAGAGCTAGACACGGTTTCTTATTTAAAAGACTGCAATCCGGATATTGAAATTTTTGTTTTATGCGAGCAAAAGAATTTGCCTGCAGCAGAGGCTTCGTTGGTAAGGGGCGCAAGCAAGTATTTGCTAAAGCCTGTTGCGCTGTCTCGCCTTGAAAACATTGTCAGAAAAGCCCTGCAAAAACGGAGCAACAAAAAAAATTATCAACTCATGGAGAGCCAAGTTCTTGAAGAATTGTTTGGCGACTCTCCCGAAATGCGGAAAATTTTAAAAACGATTTATAAAATAGCCCCGACTGCAAGCACGATTTTAATAACAGGAGAATCTGGCACGGGAAAGGAATTTGTCGCTAACCTGCTGCATCGCTTGAGCAAAAGAACAGACGAGCCATTTTTAGCCGTGAACTGCGGAGCCATCCCAGAAAACATTGTTGAGAGCGAATTGTTTGGTTCTCGCAAGGGAGCCTTTACTGGAGCAATTGACAAAAAAGGCTTGTTTGAAGATGCAGATGGCGGCACTATTTTTCTGGACGAAGTTGCCGAGCTTTCGCAGGCGGCTCAAGTTAAGCTGCTGAGATTTTTGCAGAATAGGGAAATTCGCAGAGTTGGCGAAACCGAGAACAAAACTCTTGATGTTCGCATTATAGCCGCTACCAACCGCAATGTTTTGGAAGCGGTAAAAAAAGGAACCTTTAGAGAAGACTTGTATTACCGCCTAAACACGTTTTACATAGAACTGCCTCCGCTGCGCGAGAGGCGTTCCGTTATAAGCAACTTGATAAAGCATTTTGTGATAAAAAACCAGAGCAAAACCGGCAAAATAATAAGGAGCATAAGCCTGCCCGCTCAAATAGCTCTTAAAACCTACGATTACCCTGGCAATATAAGGGAATTGGAAAACATTATAGAACACGCAATGGTGATGGCAGAAAACGATGAAATTGCTTTGGAAGATTTGCCAGAAGCCTTGCACCCAAGCTATTCTGTGCCCGAAGCTCGCTACTTGCTTACAGATGCAAAACAGCAAGCCGAAATCCCAAGAATTGAAGAGTCGGAAGATATTTCTTTAGCGGAGCTGGAACGGCGCCACATAATAAAAATGTTTGAAAAGCATAAAAATATATCCCTAACCGCAGAGCGGTTAGGGATAAGCCGCACCACATTGTGGCGCAAGCTGGAGGAATACAAGATAGATGCGTAGTTGCTAGTCGGTGCAGGAACCGCTTACCTGCATCCAGAATGCGCGGTAATTTTCCCTGTCTTCGCCTTTGCGGAATTTTATGGCATCTTCGGGGTGAGCATTGAAAATACCGCTTATCATTTGCGGAATTATGTAGCCCCATTCCAAGTTCTGTTCTTTTTGCATTGGTATAAAATCGTTTGATACCAAGTCTAGAACTGGGCGAATATCAAATTTTGGATTTTTGAGGAAGCCGAGCAGCAATTCTGTGGGGCAGTTGCCTGCGCCACGCCCAATGCCGTAAATTGTGCAGTCAAGGTAATCCACGTTGTTTATAATCGCCTGGATTGTGTTTGAAAAGGCGAGTTGCTGGTTGTTGTGCCCGTGGAAACCAAGTTTTTTGGTTTTTATCCATCTTTTGTAGCGTTTTGCCAGCTTGTCAATGTGTTCCTGGTAGAAGTAGCCAAAACTGTCAACCAAGTAAACCACGTCTGCTTTGGATTCTTTTTCGGTTTGGTCTAGAGCCTCGTCTAGCTCGTGCCCGCTGTCGCGGCTTGCAGCCATAATGTTTACGGTTGTTTCATAGCCAAGCTCATGAAACTCATTGACCATGGCTATGCACTTGTCAATTTCGCGGGCATAGCAAGCCACGCGCACCATATCGTAGGGCGACTCTGATTTGGGCTTTATTTTGCTCATGTTTGCTCTGCCAATATCTGCCAAAACGGAAACTTTGGGGCCGTTTTCAACGCCCTCTTTCATTTTCCAAAGCAAATCATCATCACAAAACTTCCAAGGACCAAACTCGTCCCTGCTAAACATTGTATCGCAATTTTTATACCCAGCTTCCATATAGTCAACGCCAGCCTCGGCAAGCCCTCTATAAACCTTTTGCACCAATTCGAACGAGAATTTGTGCTTGTTGAGCAATCCGCCATCGCGGATTGAGCAGTCTAGAACCTTTATTGATTCACGAAACATATTTTACTCCATTTGCTAAGTCAGGGAGTAATTTAGAAAATACCCGCTTAGCCTCAGCGAACCACAGCTTCGTTTACTCTCTCCAACTCCGCAGGCAAGGGGAACTTTGTAACTTCTTGGATAATTTGCTCTTCTATAATTTCTCCGAGATTAAAATGCTCTTTTAGCCATTCTATAATCTCAAGAACCAAATGCTCCGGCGCGCTTGCTCCGCTTGATATTCCCACGGAATTTACGCCAGCAAACATATCTTTGCTTAAATCTTCCACGGAATCTATTAAAAAACTCTTAACCCCCTGTTCCTCGCCAAGCTCCCTCAAACGGTTTGAATTGCTTGAATTGCGAGAGCCAACCACAAGAAGCAAATCCACATTTTTGCATATTGAACGGACTGCGCTTTGCCTGTTGGCAGTGGCATAGCAAACATTTCCTGTTTTGGGACCTTGTATGTCTGGATACCTTTTTTTTAATGCAGCTATTATATCTGAGGTCTCTTCGGTGGAGAGAGTGGTTTGCGTAAGATATGCAACCTTTTTCATGGCAGGCAATTTTTTAACTTCTTCTGCGGAACTTATCAGATACATTGCCCCGGGTGCAAGCTGCCCTAGAGTGCCGTCAATTTCTGCATGTCCTTGGCGGCCTATCAAAATTACCGAATACCCTGAGTTTGCATACTTGATTGCGCTGCTATGAACGGATTTTACAATAGGGCAGGTTGCATCTATAACTTTCAAGCGGCGTTGTTTTGCCTCTTCATAAACGCTTTTGCTCACGCCATGCGCAGAAAATACCACAACAGACTCTTCTGGCACTTCCTTGGTTTCTTCAACAAATATGGCTCCGATTTTTCGCAGGCCATCCACCACAAAGCGGTTATGCACAATTTCGTGGCGCACATAAACAGGCGCGCCAAATTTCTCTACGGTTTTTTCAACCATTAAAATAGCACGCTCAACGCCAGCGCAAAAGCCTCTTGGTTTTGCCAAAAAACATTTCATTTTGCATTAGGTTCCTTTAAAAAGTCAGTAGCTAGCTTTGCAAATGAATAAAAATTTCCTTGTCTGTTAAACTTAATCATTCTTTGGTTGTTTGGAATTTCGTAGTCATCGCTTTGCTCAAGCATTAGAATCTTTACGTTGCTCAGATTTAAGAAAAGATGGGAATGCAAAGAATTGAAAGTAACTATGGCAGGATATTGCCTTAATACGCTGAATATGGATTCTGAATGCAAAAGAACAGGGTTGCTCCGCATTTCCAGTTCATCCATAACTTTAGCATATAGCTCAAGCTGCTCGGCTGTTGCCGCAATGGCTATTAAACGCCATCCAGGCTGAAACGCTTTGCAAATCATGGAAATTTCCAACTCTGACCAAGGTTCTCCATAAATCGGCGGTTCCAAGTTGAGCAACAGGGTATTTGAGGTGGAGAGTTTTGAATTGAAGCCTGATTTTTCATTTTTTTGCGTAACGCGAACGCTGTCTTGTTCAGCTTTTTTAGGATCTATGGAAAATGTTTTGTAAAGAAAATTTCTGTTAGCATAAATATTTTCGCTATTTGAAGAGTTTTGGAAAGCTATGTTTAAAAACGGAAATTCCTGTTTTATTCCCATGCGGTAAGAGGCACGCGTAACTCTGGCAAGGTAAAGGAAGGGCAGCTCGGCATTTTCATGTAAAAATATGCATAAATCCCATTTTTGCTCCTGCACTCTTTTTTCCATTTCAAAAAAATCTGCTTCGCCGTAAAGCATGGTTTGGCTATTGTAAAAGAGAGAAACTCGTTCAAGCCCCAAAGCTCTTAAAATATAGCGGTTTTCTTGGTCTGTTATAACCAAAAAATCATTTTGCGTCCGCTGCTGGGAAAGTGCCATTGCAAAAGGTAAAATGGCAAAAAGCTTATCTTGTTCCGCTGGCAAAAATATAACTACTCTTTTGCTGCTGGCAATATCCGCCTTATATTGAAATATTTCATTTCTGCCACCGCTCTTTTTTTCAAACCAACGCCTCAGCCCCCGCGCCGACCGAAAACGCATGAAGAACCATCTAAGCTTCTTGGCAAAAGGCAAATAGGACATTTAGATTTGAATATAGTAATATTTACTCAAACTTAATGTTCTGGAGCATGGAACAAGCGACATGCAGAGCTGCATTGGCTGGGATATGGGACATGATTTCTTACAAAACAGCTAAAAAAGCCATTTTATTTAAAAATCATATCCCAAATAACGTAGATTTGCATATCGCTTGTCCCATGTCCCTTGTCCCAAACCTGCAAATCAGCGTTTTACTATATTCCCCATTACATGAATTCCCCTCTTTTTACAAAACTCTGCGTGTTGTTTGTAACAGCAATGCTTATCAGCAATATAGTAGCCGTTAAGCTTATAAGCCTTGGTCCCTTGATTGTTCCTGCGGCGGTTTTTGTTTTTCCCATAACCTATATACTTTCTGATATTTTCAGCGAGGTTTATGGCTACAGAACCAGCCGCATAACCGCTTGG
>WRMM01000008.1 GCA_009777135.1 Candidatus Fibrimonadales bacterium | reverse complement strand
GCTTTCCGATACCTACGATATTTTTACATTTAGTTCCGGCCTAAGCATGTTGAAGATGCTTGAAAAAAAAGTTAAAATTCCAAATTTAATCCTTTTGGACATAGAAATGCCAGAAATGAACGGATACGAAGTTCTGAAAATCCTTAAAAACAAAGAAGATACCATGCATATTCCGGTTATCTTTTTAACAGCTAAAGACGATTTTGACAGCGAATCTAAAGGCTTGGAGCTTGGCGCGATTGACTACATAAAAAAGCCTTTCTCCCAGCCTCTTTTGCTTGAACGCTTGGAAAAATATTTTATCAGACGCCCCTAAAACAAGGGCTTCGCTAAAAATTAGCTCACAAATTCGCCGTAAATTGCCCTTATGGCTTTTTCAAAGTCAAATTCGTTAACGCCAATAATGATGTTTATTTCCGATGAACCTTGGTCTATTATGCGCACATTTATGTTTTCTTTTGCCAGCGCAGCAAAAAGCTTTGCGGCGGTTCCAATTTGGCTTACCATTCCGTGACCCACCGTTGCAATTAATGCTAGATTTGAGAAAATCTTAATTTTGTTGGGCTGCATTTTTTGCTCAATTTCCTTGCAAACTTCTTTTTCAACTTTTTGAAGCGTTTTGGAATCAACAACAATGTTCATGGAGTCTATGCCGCAGGGGGAAAGTTCGTAAGAAACGCCGTTTTCTTCCAAAATAGCAAGAACCTTGCGACCAAAGCCTTTCTCTTTGTTCATCATGCTTTTTTCTATGTAAAGCATTGAAAAATCTTTGCGGCCTGCTATGCCCGTTATAAGCCTTGGCGTTGTTTCTGGAGTTGGCCCGATAACCGTGCCGTGATCGCCTGGGCTGTTTGTGTTCTTTATGTTTATAGGAATATTCTTTGCTCTGCACGGAGCTATGGAATCATCGTGCAGAACATTTGCTCCGCTGTATGCAAGTTCCCTTATTTCTCTGTAGCTCACATAGCTAATTGCGTAAGCATTTTCAACAATGCGAGGATCTGCCATTAAAAGCCCAGAAACATCTGTCCAGTTTTCGTATAGCGCGCAGTCGCAGGCATTTGCCAAAATGCTGCCGGTTATGTCTGAGCCGCCTCGCGTGAAGGTTTTCAAATTGCCTTGCATATCGCTGCCATAAAAACCTGGCACAACATAAAGAGCATCTTTGCTTGAAAGAGCCTCTGCTATGTTTTCATAGCTTTGCGGCGTTACATTGTATTGGCTGTCAAATTGTATTAGGGGATAAGAATCCACGAATTTCGCTCCCAAGAACTCTGACATGATTTTTGCGCAAAGATATTCGCCGCGGCTCACCAAAAAATCAACTGAAAGCTTATCTGGATTTTTCTTTAAATCTTTTTCCAATTTGTCAAATTCTTCGCCTATTGAGGATTGCAGGGATAGATCTTGCGTTATTTCAACATAACGCTCTCTTATCAGCTTCCAAGGAGCTGCAAAGTTCAGATTTTTTGAAGCAAGGTCATAAGTAGAGTAAAGCAAGTCCGTTAATTTTGATTCTTGCGGATTGCGTTTGCCGGGTGCGGATACCACCACGATTTTCCTTTCTTGATTGCTATGCAAAATGTTTTTGATTTTACGAAATTGCTCCGCATCTGCCACGGAACTACCACCAAATTTACAAACTATACGTGTCATGGTCAGGAATATAGAAAACTAAGAGAATATAGTGTTCGCAATTTTTCCCATGCCAATAAAACTTCCTATTGTGGTGGGCAGACCTGGGAAAATGAATGCCAGAAAAACTCTTGTGAAGCGGTTTTTCCACCAGCGGCTGGGCTTCCAAAGGTCTTCGGTGGCGGTTTCCATTTCAAAAACCCGCGGCGGGCAAAAATATGCTTGAATAAAGGCAGTGAACATTCCTACGCCAATCAAGGGATGCAAAGTTGTTATGGGAGCCAAAAATAAAGCGGCTATTATCGCAAGAGGGTGAGCAAGCGCGCAGATGGTGCCAAACGCCGCAGGAAGCCCTGTTGCCAGTATCCAAAAAACAATATTGTCTGCAAAGGCTTCTGGACCAAGTTTAACGCCTATGTAAACAAGAGAAAGAATTATTGCGGCTGGTATTCCCCAGCCTATGATGGTTCCCAAATGCGAGGAAGGCGGAATTTTGCAGAGATCTTCTTCTGGCGGGGTTTCTGTGTTATTTTCAATTATGTTTTTTATGCCCGGCAAGTGTCCGGCGCCAACAACAGCCAAAACCTTGCCGCCTTCTGCTTTCATAATTCTGCCTGCCAAAAACTGGTCTCTTTCGCTGATTAAAATTTGCTTGATTTCTGGGAATGCTTTTCCAAAATCGTCTAGCATCACAGAAAGAGTGTCTTGCTCGCGCATTTTGCTGAGTTCTTCTTCGCTGATTTCTTCCGTTTCAAAAAGGGTGCCGAGCAAGGTTGCTAGCAGTTTGAATTTGCGAAAAAACGGCGTGCTTGCCCAAGTGCGGCGCAGCGTGATTTTTACATCTCTATCTGCCAAAACCAAATTGGCATTGCAGGCTCTAGCTCCTTCAACAGCGGCTTTTAATTCCGAGCCTGGTTCCACGCCTGTAGACTCTCCCATTCTTTTTTGATATGAAGCTAAAATCAAATTTACGATTAAAGAAGACATCTGCTTTTTTTTCAGCACTTCCTTTATATTTAAATTTTTCCACCGGTCTGTGTCTTCCAAGGCTTTCAAGCGATTTTCGTCAAGTTCAACGCAAACGCAGTCTGGTTTTTCTGCCGCTATTGTTTCTTTAACCAAGTCTATGGATTCTTGCGAAATGTGCGCCGTGCCTAGCAGAACTATTTCTCGCTCTGGCGATACTTGTATGCGAATGATGTCTTTTGATTGCATTGTATGGGGAAAAGTAGAAAAAAATTAGTATATTAAACAACTGTATGCAGAAAAATCATAAACAGGAAATGCTTGCTTTGCTTGGAACAATGAGCAAAATGGCAGATTTGCTGCCGAGTTTGGCAAACCCGCTTGAGCAGGTTCAAGATTGCCTTGCTGCCTGCGAATGCCTTAGAGAAAATTTAGAGCAAGAAGCCGCTCCCAAAAGCTTGGAACTGCTGCAAGCCATAGAAAATTCGCTTAAAGAAAGCAAGTTTGATATTCTTGAAAATATCAAAAATTTGAAATCAGTTTTTGATTCAGAAGTCAAAGTAAAAGTGGAAGCGCTTTTTTTGCCGTATAAAGCTTCAATGTGGGATTCTTTGGAAAGCATTTACCTTGCAGCTAAAGATGACCCGAATTGCGATGCCTTTGTTATGCCCATTCCATATTACGATAGAAAGAACGGAAAACTTACGGAAATGCATTGGGAAACTGGTTATCCCAAAAACATACCCTTGATAGATTATCGCAAATACAATATAGAAGAGCGCTGCCCAGATATGATTTTTATACATAATCCGTATGATGGGCTAAATACAATTACAAGCGTTCATCCTGATTACTATTCTGATAAATTAAAAAACTTCACCGATTGCCTTGTATATGTGCCTTATTACACTCAAAGAGGCAGCATAGACATAAACGCAAAATTAGATGATAATCATATTTGGGTTCCGGTATTTTTCAATGCGCACAAAATAATTGTCCAAACAGAACAAGAAAAGAAATTTTTGACAGAAGGTTTTAAAAAATATTTTGGATGGCAGTTTGGCGATCCTGAGAAAAAATTTTTAGCGCTCGGCAGCCCAAAAATAGACAAGATTGTAAATTCAAAAGCAGAAGATTTTGAAATCCCAAGCGAATGGAAAAATTTAATAGAAGCAGATGGAGCAAAGAAAAGAGTTATTTTCTACAACACAAGCATAGCTGCAATACTCAGTGGCAACGAAGAGTATTTAGATAAATTGGAATATGTTCTCGGAAAATTCAAAAAACTAAAAGAGCCAATTTTGCTTTGGAGGCCGCACCCTCTTAGCATAAATACTTTTGAAACTATGCGCCCAACGCTTTTGGGCAGATATTTAAATATTGTTGAAAAATATAAAAGCGAAAACTATGGCATTTACGATGATTCCCCAGATATGAACAGGGCTTTGGCTTTGAGCGATGCCTATTATGGCGATGACAGTTCCATTATGACGCTTTGGGGTTTTACAGGCAAGCCTCTTATGATTCAGAGTTTGGACTTTCCTTCTGACGGCGCAGATATTCAAAGCAGATTAAAATTTGGAAACTTCAGAATGGATTCTCAAGGCAACGCATGGGCATGGCATACGCTTTCCAACGGGCTTTTTAAACTGGACGTTAAAAACAATACTGCATCGCTAGTTGCAACATGCGATAAAAAAGGAGTTATTTCTCAGTCGCCTTTTGGCAGAATAATTGAAAGAGATGAAAAACTGCTCAATTTTGCCAGTTGCGGTGATTTTATTATGGAATTTGATCCCAAAACAAATGAAAAACGCTATATTCAATTAGACATCAAGCATAAAACCAATACAATAGGCTTTGTTATGGGTCCTGTTGAATGCAACGGCAATTTTTACTGTTTTTGCCATTACAGCGATTCCATAATAATTTTGCGAAAAGATGGTTCAGTAGCTTATCAGTCACAGCTTTACCAGCAAATTGGATTAAAAGCTAAAGATAATATTGCAACGAAACGTTTAATTTTTGCATTAGCATTAGATGAGAATGGCAAGGCTATATTCTTTGATAATTATCCAGCATTTATAAAAGATTTTAAATGGAGCGCAAATATGCTTTGTTTATTTTCTGAAATGGATACTATAATGAAGTATAATTTAGAAACGCAAAAACTTGCAAAAATATTCAGCAATAAAAGATTTGCAAATGCGGTGCAAGGCATTTATGATGGAAAAAATATTTGGATTAGCGCAAGAGAACCATTGGCTCTTTTGAAAGTTGATTTGGATAAAAAAAATGTTATGGAATTCAAAAATTTTCCTGAAAATTTTAGACCAGGCGCGCAAAATCTTTTAAAGCACGATGCCCTTTACATTGCTAACTGCGATAGCTATTTACTGCTCTTTCCTGCTTTTTCAAATATGATTCTTCGCTTTGACAAAGAGACAAATGTTTTTGAAGAATTTAAAGGGCTGCCAATTCCTGTTGATTGGACGGCGAATAGAGCAAAGTACGGCGGTGCATTTAGAATAGGGAAAAAAGTTTTTGCATTGGCTCAATTCAACAGGATTTTGTATGAGTTAAATTTGGAAAATGGCGAAATTTCGGAACATATATTTGAATGCAGCAAAGATGATTACGAAAAATATTTTAAAGGCAATTTTTGGCATTTGGAACCAGATATAAAACCTGAGCAATTTTATGCGCGTGAAGAAAATTTGCTAAATGCGTTCCATGAATTTATAGAGAACTCCCCAAAAGAGGTTAAAGGCCAGCGCGAGGCTTTTAGCATGTTGGCTGAAAATTCAGATGGAACTTCTGGGAAGGCTATTTATCTTTCTTGCCTTTAAAAATTGCTCCATAATGCGCGCCATGAAAATAGAATCTGATTTTACCAGTTTAAAATTCTTAAACGAGGCTTCATTTATATTTTGCACAAAATCTGCGAGTTCATAGCGCATTCCAAAGCCGTGAAATGGGGTTGCAAAAAATTCATTGTCATCTGGATTTTCATAGCACACTTCAAAACCTTTCATTAGCCACCACGGGCTTTTAGCCAAAATATATCCATTTGTTCCAGAAATCAGAAGCTGACCTTCGCTTTTAACGCCAATCCCTGTTTTTGCGGTTGCTATTGCATTCTCATATTTAAAGTATGCTTTTGAATAAATATCTATTCCGTTTGAATTTGCAGAGTGGTCAAAATATAACTCGCTGTAGTTTGTTCCGAGCAATTTCACTATAGGCAGCAAAGGATAACTTGCAAGTTCGGTAAAGGCTCCACCGCAAATTGGGGCATATTCTCTTGCTTTAGGAGCTTCTGGCACAAGCTTTGTAAATGCCGCTTCTATATCGCATATTTTCCCGATTCTGCCGCTGCGGGCAATAGCCAGAAGATTTAAAAAGCCCGGCGAATAAGCGGTTTTGATAGCTTCCATTAAAACCAGATCGGCTTCTGAGGCAATTTCAAAAAGTTCTTTTGCTTCTGTTTCTTTTAGAACAAAAGGTTTTTCGCATAAAACATGCTTGCCTGCAATCAAGGCTCTGCGAGAATAGTCATAGTGGGTATCGTGAGGGCTTGCAATATAGACTGCATCTATTTCGTTCAAAAACAGTTCGTAGTCTGAGCTTTCAGTTTCAATGCCAAATCTTTTGGCAAATTTTTTTGCGCTGTTTGGGCGAGGGTTAAAAACCGCTGAGGCGGTGATTCCGCTTACAAAGTGCAGTTCTTCCATTGTTCGCTCGGCTATGCGCCCGGTGCCAACAATGCCTAATTTTATTATTTCTCTGCGAAGCGTTCTAATCCCTGTGCTTGAAACATTTTCAGTTCTTGGCAAATAAACAACTTCGCAAAAGTCTTTCAAGTAATCAAATTTACTAGTCCAGTCTGAGCCTATTGCAAAAATATCTATTTTATATTTTTGGATATCTTCTATTTTTTGCCCTTCGCGTTCTTCTATAATTATTTCATCAGCAAAGCCTGAATTCCGCACATTGTCTATGCGTCTCATCAAGCTATCCACAACATTCATCTTGCCGCGTTGAACATCGTATTGCTCGGTTGTTACGCTTACAATTAATTTGTCACCCAAAGCACGTGCCCTTTTGAGCAAGTTCAAATGCCCTTCGTGAAACAAATCAAAAGTTCCGTAAGTGATAATAGTTTTCATTTTGCCCCGCCTGAAATATGTTTTCTAATGCCTGTTGTTGAGCGTTCTTTTGTGTAGGGGAAAAATACTAAATCTGCACCTACAGCATTAAGCTCCTTTTCTTCCACGGTTTCTCCAATGTGGTCATCGCCAGTGAACATAACATCAAATTTGAGTTTTTTCCATGCTTCTATTTTTGGAATAATATCTGGAGTTGTTGTATCTACTTTATCTACGTATTTTATGGATTCTATTATTTCCATTCTTTCGCTCAAAGGGATAACAGGCATTTTGCCTTTATGCTTGAAAATCAATTCATCTGTTAAAACGCCTGCTATTAAAAAGTCGCAACGCTCCTTTGCTCTTTGCAATAGCCTCAAATGGCCAATGTGAAAGAGATCAAACGAACCGCTAACATAGCCGATTTTCCAACGTTTATCTGTTTCATTTGCCAGCATACATCGCCATCTCATTTAAATTAAACACTGCATTTTTAAAATTAGCTTTTTTTAATTCTCTTTTTATTTCTTTTACCACCTCTTTTTTTCTTGGGAATACAAATACAACATCATTGTTTTTTAAAGTTTTAAAGTCAGCTGGCTGTATTTTTTTTCCATCTCCATTTTTATCCCAAAGTTCAACTTTAAATTTTTCCTTTATAAGGGGCAGTATAAATGGCAGCCATTGCTCTGCAACTTTTCCCATTGCACCGTAGCATATTATTCTTTTAATGTCTGTTTTTTTATTTAATTTTTTATCGGTAAAAAGTATTTCGTCAATCAAATATGTAAAATAGTGCACCTTGCCGCTTAGAATTTTTGCATTTATTTTAATTTGAAAATGTTTATTTATAAATCTCAATAATTTTTTCAAAGTCTCTTTTTTATGCAAATCTCCATCTAAAATAAAATTATCGCCTGTGCTATGCCAGAATAAAATTTTCAATTTCTTAAATTCTGCCTGCAATACAAATTGTTCTTTTTGCTTTTTGCTTGCAATTTTATTTGGCAAAGAATTTAATGCAAGTTTAATTAGTTTATGATATTTTACCAAATGACTTTCTTGGTCTTTATATTTGGAAAAATAGCTGTGGCGATTTAAATCTATGGTTTTATTCCAAAGGTAAAGCGGCTTGTCAACAATTTTTACGTTTCCGCCCAAAGCCATTAATGGAATATTGAAACCTGGCTCGTGAGTTCCTTTTGAGCTTGTGCTATAAGATTTTTTAAAAAATTCTTTTTTCAAGTAAGAACTTCTAACCATATAAAGCCAGGGCATATTTGGAATTTTAGAAAGCAAGTAACAAGAAAGCATGTTTTTTTCGCTATCTTTTATGGTTATTTTATAGCGTTTAGGCTCTTGTTTTGGAGCATTAAAGTCTACTTCGTCGAAACTGCACATAGTATAATCAAATTTTTTATGCTTTTCCAAAATGCTCACGGGCAAGCTTACATACTCAGGGCATAATTTGTCGTCAGCATCTACAATGCAAAAATAATCGCCTGTGCAGGCGAGCAAACCATTTTTGGCGGCAGTAATCACTCCGCTGTTCTTTTGGTCAATTATTATAACGGAATATCCCTTTTTCTTGAATTTTGTTTCGTATTCCGTTATTATTTCTCTAGTTTTATCCGTTGATCCATCGTTCACCAAAACTACTTCTATATTTTTCCATTTTTGCGCCAAAATGGAGTCAAACATGCCTGCTATGTATTTTTCTTTATTGTAGCAGGTTACTACAATGCTAGCTTTTTTCATAAAATTCCCACCATGCAATCAAAAATCCGCTTGCCTTTATGCTCAACCCACTCCGCTTTGGGCTTGCCTACGTTATCTCTTTTCCTAAAATCGAAAGTCAGCAAGTAGCCTATGTCCTTGTTTTTGCTATCCAAATAGCCTGCAATCTGCTCCAAAGCTTTTTCGTGAGAAGCTTCCCCTTTCCATAGCTTTAACTCAACAATAAACTGCTGATCGTTGAAATCCACTATAACATCCGTGCGTTCCCTGTTGCGAGTCTCAGATTCTATATGGTAAAAACCATTGCCGTTTATGAGGGGCTTCAAGAATGTCAAAAACAGCAGGCGGCATTCCTTTTCAAGAAAACTTTCATTGGATTTATGGTAAAGCTCGTAGTAGTGAGCCATAAACTTCTTTATGGCAAGAGCCATGTTGAATTTATTGCCCTCCATTACATAAGCAGGCAACGTCCTTGGAACATCGATTTTTCCAGTCTCTTTCAGCGAGATGTAATAATTATAAAGCCTTAGCTCGAAAATCTCGTTGTGTATAGAAACATATTCGTTTTTTTGCAGGAATATGCCAAAAATCAAGCCCGTTCTAATTGCATAGTTATCCGGGTTGAAAGGAATTCTTTCTCCGCCAAGAATGCCTCTTTTTAGCAAGCTGTTCAATTCATCGTTATTTTCCACGTTTTTAATCAAATCATCGAACAAAGTGCTTTGCTCAATAAGAATAAGTTTTACCGCTTCCTGCAAACCATTCAAAGTCCAGTCTTTGTTCAAGTCTTCGTCTATAATTTTGCAAAGGCGAGAAACCAAATAAGGGTAGCCATTGGTATAAGCTCTGATTTCTTTTGATATTGCCTCTATATCCATTCCCGTTTTGCAGTCTTTCTCGTATTCCAAAAGCATTGTGGATATATTGCTTGCGCTAAATGACATGTCTATCTTGAAATCAGCTGCAATGTTCCAAGGACTATTAATTCGCTTTTCACCGTCTTGGAGTTGGTGGGTGCCAGCTTGAATCATCTTCGATTTTAAATTTTTTATGTCATAAACGCCTATCAAGATAACGCTTTGGAATGTATAGCCAAATTTTTTTCTGTTTAAGTATTTATCTCTCAGTATTCCCAAAAAGCGCAGGAATATGAAATTATTGGAAGTTTTATCGGTTTCGTCTATGGTTAGAACAATTTTTTTGTCTTTGCATAAAGTATTTAAAATTTCGCTTAGTTCGTCAAACGTTTCGGTGTAAGAATTTTGCCAAAGTTCAGCCTCGCTTGCATTGTAATTTTTTATGGCTCTTGCGATTAACGATAAAATGCTTTTGCAAAAATTTGCTTCATTTTCAAATGGAGTGTCGCCTATTCCCTCAAAACTTATGCCTGCCACCAAATAGCCTTTTTTTACAAGTGTTTGTTCCAATTGCCACTGCAAAGTTGTTTTTCCATATTGCCTTGCTCTGTTTATCGTAAAATAATCGCCTCGCTCTACCATAGCAACTGTCTGCGATACCTTATCAGAAATATCGCACATATAGTCCTGCTCAGGAACGCAAAGACCCGTTACATTAAAACGGCGTTTATTTTCTTTCTCACCACTCATACTTCCAACCGTCTATAAATATATAAAAATCCTCAATACCCATTTTTTGCAACTGCTCAGAAATTTTTTCGTGATAAATGCTTGCTATTAAAAGTCTTGTATTTCCTTTCAAAAGCTTTGGCAATTCCGCAGGATTTTTAATAGGCAAATCATATATTTTGGTTCCCCATTTTAATGGGTCGTTATCAAAAATAAATTTAGTTTGATTTTTTAGCCCATATCTTTCAAGCCATATACGCAGACTATCCCCAGCGCCAAAAACTAGAAATTCCTTGTCGTTTGAATTTATCAGCATATCAGTATACGGCTTAACATAGTGCGTATAAGATTTTTCAGTATCTGTTATTGCAAAATGCTTTTTTTCCTTATCTTCATCTTCCAAATCTTCAATGCCTATTCCATAAGGATAACATATATTCAAAATACGTTCATATTCACTCGGAACCGGAACTTTTATGTTTTCAAAATCAAATTCCAAAGTTTCCTCAAACCACTGCTTCCTAAATCTCAGTCGCGCTCCTTGCAAAACTGGCATAAAATAAAATTCCGATTCTTTGCATTTGGAGCATAAATATTCGTATTGCTCTGCTAACTGTGGATATGCATTTGCAATTCCGCCGCCTTCTATGCATTGGAAAAGTTTAAATTCAGGAATTTCTTCATCGCAATTTTCCATTAATGCAGCGCTGAATTTCATTTGGTTATGTGTATTTATAATAGCCCTTTGTAATTGCAATATCTCTTTTGCTGGCGGCATATTGTCAAGAGGAATTATATCTATGCAAAGCCCCATATTTCCGCCTTTTGTGAAAATTTCAGGGAATTTTTCAGGAATGCCAGTTGTGTTTGAGTTTCTCAATTTGAGAAACCTTGTGCTTGCAGCAGGGTCGTTTTGCGGAGTTTGCAAAAATAGAGGCTCTTTGAATATATGCGGGTTGTTTCTCAAAAAATCGTAATCGCATCTTGGCATTGCAACATCTATGTCGTCATCGTGGGGAACAAAGCCTTTATGGCGAACAGCCCCCAAAAGCGTTCCGAATATTGCAAACCATCTCAGATTATGAAATTTACATACATTGGCAAACTCGCTCAGGATTTTCAATTCAGCTAGTTGCAGTTTTTTAAGGTTTTTCATCCGTATAGCTTGCCAGGGTTATAAAACTCAATTTTATTGTCAAAAATTTTTATAATGCTTGCAGAACTATCTCTATAATCGCAGTGAACAATCATATCTACAGCTCCCCTTTATCCTTTAGCTTTTGCAGAATTTCATTTATGCGGGCGGCATTCTGCTGACCCTCGTCAAACACAAAACGAATTTCAGGGAATTTGTGAATTTTTATTATCTTGGCTAAATGAGAACGCACAAAACCTGCCGACTGCTGCAAAGCACCCAAGCTTTTCATCTGTTCCTGCTTTGAACCCATAACAGAAATCTTAACCGTTGCATAAGAAAGATCGGCAGACACATCAACATTGGATATTGAAACAAAACCCACATTGGGATTTCTTAAACCGCTTTGCAAAAGAAGCGAAATTTCTTTTTGAATAAGAGCGCCAAGCCTATTTGTTCTCACATTCATAATTGCTTTCCAATTACTTGCTCTCTTTTTCTAAATCAGCCAAAGTACGGGCAATGGTAACCTGCTTAAAGAATATAAGAGTATCGCCTTCCTGTATATTATCGTAACCTCTGAGGCCAATGCCGCACTCAAATCCAGATTTAACAGAAGAAACATCGTCTTTTTGACGCTTCAAAGACTGCACCTTAGTTATGCCAAGCTCAACGCCATCTCTATAAACATGAACCTGAGATTCCCTGTCAACCGCGCCGCTCTTTACCATGCAACCAGCAATCAAGCCAACCTTTGGTATCTTAAATACCTGGAGAATTTCAGCCTCGCCAGTAATTTCTTCTTTGGAAACTGGTTTCAGCAAGCCTTCTATTGCGCCCTTAATTTCGTTTATTGCATCGTATATAACTCTGTAGGTTTTGATTTCCACGCCCTCTTGCTCCGCAAGTTCTCTTATGGAAAGAGAAGGCATCAAATGGAATGCAATTATAATCGCTTTGGAAAGAGAAGCCAAACGCACATCGTCTTCGTTGATTGCGCCAACGCCTTTGCGAATGATTTTAATTTTCACTTCGTTGTTGGAAAGGTTTGCCAAAGACTCTGCCAACGCTTCGCAAGAACCTGCCACATCAGTTTTGATGAGCAAATTAAGCTCGGATATTTTGCCAGACTTTGCTTCGTCGTAAACTTGTTCCAAAGATATTTGCACGCGAGAACGCAAAGCTCTTTCATGAGCGGCTTGCTGACGCTTTGTGGCTATTTCAGATGCAATTTGGTCGCTCTCTACAACCACCAAATCATCGCCAGCCTGCGGAGTGCCTGTAAAGCCCAAGACTTGGCAAGGCGTGCTTGGGCCAGCTTCTTTTAAGCTATCTCCGCGTTCATTGAACAAGGCGCGAACTCTGCCGCTGTAGTTTCCGCACACAAAACAATCGCGAACTCGCAAAGTTCCGTTTTGAACCAAAATAGTAGCGATAGTTCCCTTGCCCGCATCCAAACGGCTTTCTATAACCGCACCTCTTGCGGTGGTATCGGGATTTGCTTTCAGTTCCAAAACTTCGGATTCAAGCGCTAGGGTTTCCAACAGTTTTTCTATGCCTTCGCCCGTTTTAATAGATATCTGAACGCAGCTAACACTGCCGCCCCACTCTTCAACCTGCACGCCTCTTTCAGACAGCTGGGAGAGAATTTTTTCTGTATTGGCTGTTGGCAAATCTATTTTTGTAATGGCTACCACAATAGGAACGCCTGCCGCTTTTGCAAGCTCAATAGATTCCACAGTTTGCGGCATTACCATTGAATCTGCGGCAACCACCAAAACTATAACATCGGTAACCTGCGAACCGCGGGCGCGCATTGCGTTAAACGCTTCGTGGCCTGGCGTATCCAAAAATGTAATTTTGCCGTTTGGAGTTTGAACCTCATAAGCGCCTATATGCTGAGTTATTCCGCCAGATTCTCCGCGAACAACATTGGCTTTGCGAATATAGTCAAGAAGCGAAGTTTTTCCATGGTCAACATGACCCATAACGGTTACAACAGGGTGCCTTGACTTCAAGTTTTCTTCGCTATCGCTCTGAATGCCAAGAGTTTCTTCTTGATATTCTTCCATAAGCTGTGCTTCAAAGCCAAACTCATCGGCTATTATCTGCACTGTTTCAAAATCCAGCCTTTCATTTATGGTGAGCATTTTGCCCATTTCCATGCACTTGCCTATAACGCGGGCAGATGGCTGTTCCAAAAGCCCCGCAAGCTCGCCAACGGAAATAAATGCTGAAACCTGAATTGTTTTTGAAGGCGCATCGCTCTCGTTCTGAACCTTGTCTTTGATATATACTTTCTTTGCCGGAGTTTTGGAAAGAGAAACCAAAACATCAGAGACTCTCTTTTGCGCCTTTTCAACATTTTCCTTTTGAATTTCTTTTTCTCTTTGAGTATCTTTGCCTTTTTTGCCGCGCTTTCCGCGGAAATCATCATGGCCGCCTCTGGCGCCGTGGGTTCTGTTGTCCAAAAAGTCTTTATGCGCAGGAGTATTTACAGACAAAACATCTTGAAGCGTTGTTCCAAAACCCGGGCGGCGAATTTGAATGCCGGCCTGCGCCTTGTTTTCTGTTTGCCTTGGCTGAGCGCGCAAGTTTCCGCTGTAGCCGGTTGCAGAAGTTGATTTTTGCCCGCCGCCCCTGTTGCCTTGCTGATTTTTGCCGCCTTTATAACCGCCTCTTTGACCACTGCGCACAGCGGCTTTTTCCTGTTTGCTCTTTTGTATCCGCGCTAAAACCGCAGGGTCAACAACTCTGGAAACATCCGCAGTGAATGCGACTTTTTTAGGCTCGTTCTGAACAGGCAAAGCTGGAGCCGATTCTGCTTTATCAACTGGAGCAGGCTCCTTTTCCTTAACAGAAACAACGGGCTTCGGTTTTGACTCCGGTTTTAACTCCGGTTTTGATTCCGGCTTTTGAGCGGGTTTTGGCTCTGGTTTTGCAGGCACATCTTGCGATTGCGCAGGCGCATCCAAAGGAGCCTCAGGCTCTTGCACGGGTTTAGCCTTTGGTTTGCTTATTCTTTTTAACGTTACGTTTCCGCTGCCAGAGCTTTCCTGCTTATCCGCAGTTTTGGCTTTTTTTACCCCTTTGTTGGCAGGCTTCCTTTTTTGAGCCGCGCGAACATCGTTTATGTAGGAATCCAAAGCTGTTTCGGAAACTTTTGTTGTTAAAGATCTGATAAGCACGCCATCCAGAGTTTTCCCTACCAAAAAGGTAAAAGAATCTCCCTGGTCAAAGGAGTGCTTTACTATCCACGCTCGGATTGATATAAGTTCATTACTCATCAGAGTTTGATGCCTCGCTCTTATTAAATAGAATATCTAAAGAAGCTGCTTTTTTCGTGACCGTACGCGGATCTTGAGAATGTATCAAAGCTTCTCTTTCTTCTTCGGAATGGCTTGCCCAGTCCATTTCGCTGAACACGCAAATTTCCTTTCCCAGCAATTGCCCGGCAAGACGAACCGCCTGCCCTTTATCGCCTATAACAACTCCAACGTCTTCGTCGCCAACTACCACTACAGTGCGCGGCGGATTAAAACCTGGAACTTCAAAAGATTTTATTATATTGACATTGCTGGTTGCGCAAAGCGCTCTGCGAAAATAAACTTCTGGATCTTGGTCCCAATGCACAACATCTATGCGTTCATTGTTAAGCTCTCTTGTTATTGCTTGTATGCGCTGGCCCTTAACGCCAATGCAAGCGCCAGATGGATCAACCCGATCATCTCTTGAATAAACGGCAACCTTGGCGCGATAGCCTGGTAGGCGAGCTATGCCCTTTATTTCTATTGTGCCGTCATAAACTTCTGGAATTTCTTGCTTGAACAATTCGCTAACAAAGTCTTTATTCACTCTGGAAAGAGTTACCTGAGCGCCTGTGCCTTTAGATGGTTCTGAAATGCCAGAAATAACAGCTTTCACAGACTGCCCTGTTTTCCAGCGGTCTTTGCTCATTCGCTCGTTATTCGGGAGAATGGCTTCTGTGCTGCCTATGGAAATTATGGCATTGTTTTTTTCAATTCTCAAAACCTGTCCGTTGATTAAAGTGCCTATCTTGTTCTTGTAAAGCTCAAAGATACGAGTTCGCTCAACATCATTAACGCGCTGTTTCAAGCGCTGGCGAGCCTCTTGTATGGCAGCTCGGCCAAATTTATCAAAGGGCAGCTCTACTTCAAGCAGGTAGCCAGCTTCTGCTTCGGGGTGATACTCCCGAGCCTCAGCCTCCAGCATGTAATGCTCATCCATTTTCTCCACTTCTTCTGGAGAGAGTTCAGAATCATAGTCAGGAAAATCATCTACAACTTCTACCCTGAGCACAACCTTAAGGTCTTCGGTTTCCGGATCAACGTCCACCTCTATATTCTTGTGCAGCTTGGTATATTTACGAGCTGCAGCTATAAGGGACTCCTTAAAAGCCGAGAACACATCTTCTATGGCAACATTCTTTTCTTTTGCCAAGAAATCCAAAGCTTCCTTTATCTTATTCGTTTTTTTTGCGGTTTTCTTTGCCATTGTTTTCCTTTTTTAAGGGGTTGTCTATGCCTGGAGATGACACCTCCAGAATATAAGAAGAATCTATTATCCTTGCATTTTCTTCTTTGTCTAATTCTTCGCTTAAAAAACGGCTGGTGCTAGCGCAATCTTCAACGCTAACGCCGCCATCTTTATTTATAAAAATCCTCAGTGTTTTGCGCCTGCCAGTTCCAAGCAAATTTGCTTCAACCAAAGAGACGCCGGCTCGTTTGCACGCGCCAAGCACAAGAGAATTTAATTTGGATGTGTTTTCCACGCAGGTTATCCTTACTTTATTTGCGTATCAACAAAATCGCATTGTTCTTTTACAGAAGCTACGGATTTTGCAAATGCCGCTTTTTCCTCTTCGGTCATTTCTATTTCAATTATCTTTTCCACGCCGCCTGCGCCCATAACAACAGGAACGCCGCAGTAAAGACCGCCTTTAACGCCAAACTCTCCGTCTAGCTTTGCAGCGCAGGTCAAAACGCTTTTTTTGTCAAGGAGATAGGCTTCTGCCATTCTAACTGAACAAATTGCGGGGCTGTAGAACGCAGATGTTTTGAGAAGCTGCACAATTTCCGTGCCTGCATCTGCAGTGCGTTTGGAAATTTTTGCAAAAGTTTCTTTGTCCATAAGCTGCGGAAGCGGAATGCCGCCAACGGAAACAGAGTTATAGAGGCTAACCATATCTGGCCCATGACCGCCGAGCACCGTGGCTTGAACATCATCAGCCGACACCCCAAGTTCCATTGCAACAAAACATGCAAGGCGAGAGCTATCTAGCACGCCTGCCATGCCAACTACTTTTTCTTTGGCAAAGCCAGTAATTTTTTGCATTGCATAAACCATTGCATCAAGAGGGTTGGTAACTACTATCACAAAGGCATTTGGAGCTTTGGTTTTAATGGCTTCGCCCACTTGTTTAATTATAGGAAGGTTAATGCCTATAAGGTCGTTTCTTGTTTGGCCTGGCTTGCGCGGAACGCCTGCAGTTACTATAACCACATCCGAGCCTGCAAGGTCATCGTAACTGTTGCTGCCCGCTATAACGGCAGCTATGTTCATTGGAAGACGGCTTTCCATAACGTCTAGAGCCTTGCCCTGAGGCACGCCCTCCGCAATATCTATTAGCATCACATCGCCTAGCTGCTTCTGAGCCAAAACGAGCGCCATTGTGCCGCCAATGTTCCCTGCGCCAACAAGCGCAATTTTCTTTCTCGCCATAAGAACCTCTTTTCTAAAAAATTATGAGGATAATATAGAAAAAATTACTCATCCACTCTAATCATTTCAATGCGACGGTTTTGCTCCCTGCCAGCTGCAGTCTTGTTGTCTGCTATAGGCACATCCGGACCAAAGCCCACGGCGCTCATGCGGCTCATTGCAACTCCTTTACGAGCAAGATA